>NZ_DGYQ01000023.1:0-29705 GCF_002396765.1 Exiguobacterium sp. UBA5002 | reverse complement strand
TGGGAGATTAAATCTGCCTTTGGCAAACCTGAGACATCCGAGACATATTCTTCTTCCGTACCACGTCATTTTTCAAAGTCCAATAAGACGTTCGCAAAGTATTCGGTCAAAAGTTACTATGAGTATCAATTAAAAAATCTATCCGTGGAAGTGTGCTTTGATAAACAAGATAACGTGAAGTTTATCACTGTAAGTAAGCGATAATATAAAGCGGTTCGTCGGAAGGTCTCATCATGGGATCTTCCGTTTGTCTGATAACTGATATAGCACGTAAAACGCGTTGCCTTTATACGTGTGTGCTCAGTACGAATAGCTGAGTAAGGAAAATAAGGCTAAAGAAATTACATTGATGGAGGAGAACGATCATATGCTTTACGTCATCATCGGAATCATCATTCTAGCGATTATCTTAAGACTGACAGGACCAGTGGGATGCGGCTGTTTCGTATTTCTTATAGTCGGCGGCTTCATCCTTTGGCGAATCGGCTTGTTGGGATTCGTCATCCGCATGATTAGTGGATTCGTACGTTGGTTGATCAGAAAAATCGTCTATTACTATTATAAGTTTTTTGGCGAAGAAAGCAGTGCGCTCGATTTGACACGTGAATTGATTTTCGCCAGCTTTTAATTAATAGGTAAATATATGCTCATAGCAGGTGGCGTAGGAATATGTCACCTGCTATTTCGTGTTCAGAAACAAGTATTCATTTTTAATGAATTCACCTTCTTGATGTAATAAAATTTCGAAATGGTGGAAATGAACAATTTGATTTTTTTATCAACCTAGAAATAAAAAGTTTTTAAAGGGATAATATGTAAAATATTAACCTTAAATGTATATACAATGGCGTTTCATTCTCCTATTCTATTCATAGCATCATCATTATGGGTAGGAATACCTATCATCAGGAGGAAACGAAATGCCATTATCATTCCATCGGTCCATGACACAGGTCGCATTGGCGGCCACACTATTTTCCATCATTCCGACTCCCGTACTATCGGTACAGGCAGCGACGCAGCAATCGGTCAAACAAAAAACAGTGGGTAAGATGCTGAAGCTTAGCTCACTGACACGGATTGACCAACAGTCCTTACAAATCGGGAAGAAGACCTATCAGCTCTCAAAAGCACAAGCGACATTCTTCCAAAAGAATAAACATATATTAAAACAAGCACGCCTAGCATTTACCTACGACACAAAAGGACGTGTGTTACGACTACATACGATTGAATTGAACACTTCCGGAAAACCATCCAAATCAAGCAAGAAACTGGAACGCAATCTTGTGTTGGAAGGACTTCAAACGACGCTGACAGGAAATCTAATCATCAACGCGGATTACGTAACGGTTCGTAACATCAAGGCGGTCGAAGTGAACGTATCGGATCGAGCTAAGACGCTCGTAAAAATGACCGGCGTTCAATCGACGCGTCTGCTTCACGGCAGCAAGACGAACAGGGTGACGAAACAGGCGATCACGAAACCGAAGCTGGAACTCGATCAAAGTACGTTTCAATCCGTTGAGTTGAATCGAAAAAATACTAACGTCCTCTTTGGTAATCAATCTCGCGTGAACACAGTCGACGTCCGAGCGAACGGTACGTTACACATCCTGAAGGGACAAAAAATCTCTCGGATCAACACACAGACGGATGTCAGTCAGTTAATACTCAACGGATCGATCGGGACGCTCGATTCCGAGTCCAAACAGTTAAGTGTTACCGGAACGACGAACATCGATCAACTGGTGACGAAGCGAAGCGATGCTACCCTTCACATGAATGTATCTGGTGACGTCAAGCAAGTGACAGCGGTCGGAGACCAGTCGAAGCTGCTGTTCGGAAAACAGATTACAGTAGAGACTCTTACTCTTGAAAAGTCAGCTCAGTATATAGGTACGAAGCCTGTGAATCGTGTGGATATCAAAGGCGGAACGGTGTTACTCGATGCCCCTGTGATGCAACTACAAACGCTCGGCGAGACGGCATTGACGTTAGGTCAAAACATCATGATTGAGAAATTGATTGCGAATGCTTCACTCCAAGTCGGTGGTGGAAAAGGGATCGGTACACTGACGCTCGCTGGTGCCATGAAAGAGTTGACGCTGAACACGCCAACGAATGCGATGCAAGTTCAGACGACAGGAGCGACGCTCTCGATTAAAGGAACGGCACCGATTGAAACCGTCACGCTCGACTCTTCTTCGGCAACAAGTATCGCGCTACCGCATATAACGAAAATTGAAGAGACGGCAACGAACAAAGGAACAATCGACACAGGAACGACGGTCGTTGATGAGGTGAAGGTCGAAGAGACACGCGTCATTCCACCGACAAAACCTCCGGTCGATCCGCCAGCACCACCTCCTGTTACGCCACCTGTCACACCTCCAAGTGGTGGTACTGGCGGTGGAGGTGTCGTCACACCGCCGAGCTTTACGAAACTCCTCAATAATTACCTAGATAGCGCAAGTAATACGCGATTCGAGATCACGGAAGATGTGACGATTGACGGGCGCAAGATGACGACCGCGAAAACGTTTTATGTACCAGAGGGTATCACATTGACACTGACGGGAAACATACGTACGGATGACGGTGAACTCACGATTCTAGGTGAGGGGACAGTGGACGTCAAAGACGCTACTTGGAACATCGAAGAGTGCAAATCCGGACTCGCATTCTCGAACACGTTGACGTGGAAGACACCGTTGTATGTCGCGGGTCACACATTGCATCAGGATAGTGATTTGACGCGACTTTATCACGCAGATAAAGTCATTGGAACAAGTGAAGAGTTAGCCGATGCCATCGCTAAACAAAATGAAACGGAACAAGCGGCACAGGACAAACTTTGGTTCATTCAAAGTGGAGACTATGCTCTGAAACCAAATAAAAATATCACTCATGGTAATCAGACTGGATACTACTTCCCGATTGTTCAAAAGGATCTTCGAATCGTAGGGGAAAAAAACACACGTCTCTATGGGGATGAATTCAGTAAGAACGGCAACTGGGCGACTCAGAATCTGGTTACAGTCATCGCGGATGGCGTCACACTCGAAAAACTCTCTTTGATGCCAAAAGTCGAAGTCAATAAAGTAATCGAAGTGCTTGGTACGGACTTTACGTTACGTGATGCGCATATCATGCCAAATACAATAGTCGACACAGATGAATTCGACCGAAATTTCGCTGGTAGTATCTATTTCAGTACGGACAAACAAACGACGACAGCGACAATCGAGAACACTCGCATTGATAAAGGGCGAATCACGACAGGAGGAGCTAGTCCGAACTTAACGCTTCGATTGCAGAATGTCGATTTAGATTATGCAGAGGCATCGGTCGAGGGAGAAGCGTATTTGCCGATAAAGAACGCTAGTGGGGCAAATATCGAGGTAAACAATCTAGACGTCACGGTATCGAACCGAAGTGCGGCGGAATTGACACCGTTACTTGCGAATCTACCAGAAGGTACACAACTTGATTTGAAAGACGGTACGTACGCCTTGGCAGAACAACTAGCAATCACGAAAGGAATGACGATCAATGGATCAGGAGCCGTCTTGGAGCCATCTGCCGCATTTAAGAAGACCGGTAGTCGCCCGCTTGATAACCTTGTCTCAATCAACGGAGTACAGGCACCTGTCCTATTGAATGGTCTGACATTCCAAAAATCGTATGCGACAGGCGTCCAAGCGTATCGTTCGTCGGACGTGACATTACAGGAGATCAAGAGTTTTGAGAACGCGGCAGCAGGACTGATCGTCAACGGATCGAAGGTGACGGCAGAAGGATTGCATACGTCAAAAAATGCTTGGTACGGTGTCAATGTCGATTCAGGTGTAAATGTGAATGAGGTCTCGGACTTTACACTGAAATCCGGTGTGCTGGAAGAAGAATACGAGGTTGTCTCAGATGTTGCCAATCAGCAAGTACGCGTCAATGTTCCAACATCGTTCAGGGAACATGCGATCGAAGGAACGACAAAGAAATACTGGTCGACTTCTCAGGACAGACGCAATGGTGTTTATGTCGTCAGTTCAAAAGAGACGAAACAATACTCGACGCCACAAGCAGCTGTGAGTGCCGCTAAAGTAGGTGATACGATTTTGATTAACGGCACGATAGCACTAAAGGAACAACTGGTCATCAACAAAGCGATCACCCTGAAAGGAGAACAGGATGGCCGCTTGATGCCAGCAGCGAATTTCAAGATCGTAAAAGCGGACGATAAGGACTACAATCCATCGAAGAACCTGATCTCCATCGAAAACGTCACAGAACCTGTCTCGATTCAGAATCTGACGATTGAGAAGTCACTTCGCTCTGGTATCCAGGCGTATCAATCAAAAGACGTGACGCTCGAGCAAGTCAAGCTCTTAAACAACACAGCAGCAGGGCTAGTCGTCAACGGATCAATCGTTACAGCAAACGGACTCGAAACGGAGGGGAATCTCTGGTACGGTGTCAACGTCGATCAAGGAACAGGTGTCACGACACCGGCGAAGTTCATTTTAAATCGAGGGAAACTATTAGAAAAATTGGCAGTCTATGCGGATAAAGGTCTAATCCAAGATAAGGTTGAAATCGATCTCAGTGAGAACGGAAACGATTACTACCGCGTGCAAGGCGAAAAGGGAGTAGCGTACTGGAATGAGCTGCCGAAAGGTGTCTATGTACAATCCATTGCTGGATCAGAACGTCAGTTGGTGAGTCATCAAACGTTGAATGAAGCTGTTTTAAAAGCAGGAGCGGGCGATACGGTCTGGCTCAATGGAGATGCGAAAGTCATGACGCAAGTTTTGATCAATAAGGCGCTAAACATCCGATCTTTCGATGGTCGAGCACAAATCATGCCGTCTGAAACATTCTTAAAGACGACGGACGTCAACAGCGAGAACTTGATCACGATCGATGCAGGAAATGGAGCCGTCCTACTTGAGAATCTGGACGTCGTGAAGTCGGCTCGAAACGGGATTAACGTCTATCGTTCTTCAAACGTCAGTCTTGAAAATGTCACGAGTCGGGACAATGAAGCAGCTGGTTTGATTGTCAACGGTTCGACGGTCAAGGGTCAGTCATTCCATACATCGGGAAACAAGTGGTACGGGGTGGGTGTAGCACCAGGCAAGGGAGTGAAAGAATCATCCATCTTTAAATTAGAGAGCGGGGATCTGGCAGAAGAATATGCGATCGTTGCGAGCCCCTCTGACACACGAAATGTGTCAGTGACAGCGGATTATACAGAACATAAAGTGGAAGGGACATCGTCGTATTGGACGAAGCGCGACGCAAAGCGACTTCCAGGATTCTATCTTGAAAACAAAAGCACTACCCGACAATTTCTGACATTACATCAAGCGGTGAATGCCGCACAAGCTGGGGACACGGTCATCGTCAATGGTCAACATCTCTTACATGAACAGCTCGTGTTGGATAAAGCGGTCACGCTTCAAGGCGAGAATCATGCACAGTTAGGACGGACAGACTCTTTCGAGTCACAAACGAATTCGGCGAAACATCTTCTATCGATCGTCAATGTGAAAGAAGCAGTTCAGGTAAAAGACATGATCATCGAAAAATCAATCGGGAGCGGTATCAATATTTATCGGTCCCAAGACGTGACGCTTACGAATGTAACAAGTCGTGATAATGACAATGCTGGTATCATCGTCAATCGATCGCGTGTAACAGCAAACAACGTCAACACATCAAAGAACGTTTGGTACGGTATCAATGTCGCGTTAGGGAGTGGAACGGATTCTGATCTTCCTGCCCAATTGATCTTTAAGAGTGGTCGACTCGAGGAAGCAGAACAAATTGTCTCTGAGGAATATGTTGAAGGAAATAGCAACGTCATCGTCGAGGCAGAAGGATTTACGAGAGAAGAGACGAAAAAAGACGATAAGACGTTTACGTATTGGACTAATCAAATGAATCTTACATCTCAGTAATGTGACTCAACTCAACTGGAAAAATGCATACTTAAAAGTGCCCAGAATTCTTCGTCGTGAAGAATTCTGGGCACTTTTTATTGATTATTAATTTTTATGTTTTGCTTTATCTTGAGTGAGTAAGCGAAATTCGTACAAGAAAACGGAAAGAATCACGGCGATCAGAATCGCAGCAAGACTAGTTCCTTTTGGTAAGTCAAGTGCAAAGATGACAATGGATGCGAACATGACGATCAATAAAGAAATCAGATAGTCTTTTTTTCGATTCGACATACGTTCACTCCTTAAAGATTTGGCATAGTCACTAATTTTACATTATTTAGTATAACATATTAATCAGATTAATCTTGTGAGTGAGGTAGTTCTTCGTAAAATGGGGTAATTATAGAGTGAATTAATAAAAAGCAGTATTCACCTAATTTTAAAGTAGAATTGAAAATTTTTCTTTTAATATGTTACTTTTATCCTGTATGACCTCACTGATAATGGCAAAGCTCAGCGAAAGCTAGTGACGCAAAACTATAGGGCCTTTCACATGGCAGCCAGTTCCCAAAGGAGTGTATCTCATGAAAAAAGTCTTTTTCGGTATCTTGTTTTTATTGTGTCTTCAATTGGTCGTATGTGAAACATCAATCATGGCAGCTCCTCGCATGAAAGTGGAGACAACGACAGGAAAAGTCGATGTCACGGTTTCAAAAAACGAGACGGGCTATCTGAAGCTTGAAATAAGAAACGGTCTTCAAGTCAGACATTACGATTTGTTCAAAGGCAGTAATCATTTTAATCTCCTCTTTGGTAATGGAACATATACGCTCTCCACCTTCCACTCGACAGATGGAAAGCGATATAAACGAACAGCACGTGAAGTTTTCAGTGTGCAACTGGAAAAAGAAACGGCACCGTATCTCCATGACATTCAAAATATCATCATCAACGATCAGGTTTCTCGTCTTGCGACGTCCTTATCGCGTCCATCCTATTCGATTTCTCAACAAACCCTTGCTACAAGCCGATATGTCCGTCAACTCATCAAGTATGACGCTAAAAAACTAAAGACATTACCCGCTCGCTACCTACCTGATAACTCAGACACGTTACGTAAGAAACGCGGAATTTGTTATGAATTCGCTTCTTTGACAGCCGGATTGTTACGGAGTCAAGGCATCCCGACGCGCCTTGCCATGGGTACTGCGAAAGGCATCAAGGGTTATCATGCTTGGAACGAAGTCTATATCGAGGGAGCTTGGCGAATCATCGATGTGACACGTGACGTGACAGAACATAAGACGACGAATTACCAAAAACGATCTGACTATACGATGACACTTGATTACTAAGCGCAATAAAGGCTCATACCTCTGACAGATTTTTGAGATACCTCCTGTTCTATAACTTGTGTGGTCTACGGATAATGAGTTAGGAGGAAACTTGCATGAGAGTATGGCTATCCATGATATTAGCGGTATTCCTCGTCTTGCAGCCCTTTGCAACGACAGGTCTCGTATATGCGACAGGTGATACACCTCCTGTTTCGAATGAGGAATCCGCCAGTCCAGTTCCAAATGCTGAAGTAAAAGAAGACACCACGAAAGATTCTGAAACTCCAGGCTCCAGTACGGAAGAACCCGCAGCAAAGGATTCTCCTGAAAATACGTCCACCGAGGTAAAAAAAGAGCAAACAACCGAGGTGAATCAAAAACAGTCAGTAGAAGAAACTACTCAAGAGGAGCCAGCTACGAAAGACGAAGAACAATCGTCTTCTTCGATGAAGATGTTGGCGCCTTTGGCGGATGATAAAATCATGGTCATCACAGATAATATCTTAGATTCTTATCTGCTAAATATTACTACATCAGATAATAAGGTTACCGATGTAGCGACGACAGAGTCAGTCGTCGAAATCAAATACAAGTGGTCAATCCCGAATGGTCACAAGTACACAAATGGATCGACATTTTCCTTCAAAGTCCCAGACGAATTGAAGATCTACGATATCGTAAAAGACCAACCGTTGAACTTTAACGGAGTATCTCTTGGGACATTCAACGTGGACCTTGATGGAAACGCGACGGTTACATTTAATGAAAAAGTGAATGAATTCTCAAATATCAATGGTGAACTTCAAATCTTGACTCAAATCAAAGAGACGGTGTCCATTTCGGAAGAGAAGACCATCACAATTGAACCAATCAAAGGAAAAGAAACAAAAGAAATCCGTGTTGCGTTACAAAATGTGGGAAAGGATATTGCGAAGAGCGGTGTCCCGAATCGCGTGTACAATGCGGAATCAATTACATGGAACGTTGAATTAAATAAAGGATTAAAAGATATCAAAAACGCGATCTGGACGGATGCGATACCAAGTGGGTTAAAATTCGTTCCGGGAAGTTTGAAAATCGAGCGTCTTGTATTAAAGATGGACGGATCGATCGACAACAAAGAGGACGTCACCTCGAAATATACGCTCGATGAAACAACAGGGCTACGTGTTGATTTCGGCACAATGACGAATGCGTACTTGATCACCTTCCAGACGATGATTGAGGATGAAGAGGCGGCGAAGTTCGTCAATACGACAGCACTCACAGGGAGCGATTTTAAAGAAGTGACAGCGAGTTCGACTGTCGCGATTGGTCGGGGAACGGATTTAGTTAAAAAAGCGACCCAATATGATGACGCGACACAGACGATCACATGGACAGCGGATATCAACTATCGTCAACGTGACTTGAATTCATTAGTGATCACGGATGAATTTACGAACACGCATCAACTCGAAGATGTAACGCTTTATGAAATTGAATTAGATGCGAACGGAAAAGAAAGTAATCGCACTAAAGTTTCCATTACTCCAGATCCAATGTCGACTGGTACGACAAACGGATTTACGTTGACACTCCCTAAAAATAAAACAGCTTATCAATTGGTCTATACGACACAAGCGATTGATCGATTGTTAGATTCAGGTAAAGTCGATAACACGATTTCGATTGATGGTCGAACGGGTAACGCTTCACAAGCGGTCGATCAATCCGTCATTCGAAAGACGCATGTCACGCCCGACTATGCTGCTGAAACTATCGATTGGAAAATTGAGTTGAACCGAGATAATAAAGATATGAAAGATGTCGTTTTAACGGACGACTTTACGAACAAGGGCCTGACGTTCTTAAAAGACTCGATTCAGGTCTCCGGAATGACAAAAGATGATTATGATCTGACTCTTACAACAGACGGTTTCATTTTAAAGTTCAAAAACACAATCACTGGTCCTCACACGATTACATATCAAACAACGTTTGATTATCGTCAACGATCAGATATGTCAAAAGAGTATTTAGAGAATACGGCAACAGTTGCTTGGAAAGATAAAGATGATAATGACCGTCAAGCGAAAGTGACGGACCGCGTTGTGCTTTCCGATTATTCTAGAAATAATGGCTTTAAAGGTGGATCATACAACGCCATCACAAAAGAAATCACTTGGAAGGTCGGAATCAACTATCACGAATATCCGACAACTGACTTACAAGTCACAGACACGTGGCAAACCGGTCAAAAGATGATCGAATCCTCTTTCGAAGTCTTTGAGTTGGTTCGCGGGAAAGGTGGAACAGAATATACAGCTGCCACTCTAGTACCTGAATCTGACTACTCCGTCATTTTTGAGGACGGTAAGTTCGTACTAGCCTTTAATAAGTCGACGTCACACGCTTACATGATTACGTATAAAACATCGATTGATCAAACCTTCATTCAACCGACGTATGAAAATGAAGCGGTCGTCAAAGACGGTAATGAAGCATTAGGAGACTTAAAAGCAAGTGTCTCGATTCGATATGGCGGGACATATGCCGACAAATCAGGTACGCAAAACGGAAAGATGATCGGCTGGTCAGTCAAATTGAACTACGGTCAATCGACGCTTCAAAATGTCATCGTCACTGATACGCCTTCAAATAATCAGGACATCTTGATTGACTCCGTTAAGGTGTATACGACGAAAGTAGCGGTAGATGGAACGGTCACCAAGGACGCGCTTTTACCGCAATCGGAATATACGATTAAAGAAGAAGAACCGATGGGGAAATTCAGTCTGTCGTTCAATCAAGAAATAAATCGTCCGTACATTCTGGAATACGATTCGTTCATCGTCGCTGCAGTGGGAGCGGCAATCACGAACGATGTCGCGTTTACGGCAGATGTTTTAAAAGAAGGTACGACGACGAAAAAGACGACTGTTACGGTCAAACGAACGAGTGGAATGGGAACGTCGTCAGGCGAAACCGGAACTTTGACGATCAAAAAGACAGACGAGAGCGGTACGGAGATGCTCGAAGATGCGTCGTTTGCATTGATCGACAAGGAAAGTGGACGGACTATCCGAACCGGAACGACCGATGATAAAGGAACATTAATCTTCAGTCGTCTTTTATATGGAGAATATACGTTACGTGAAATCAGTGCACCTCCAGGGTATTTTATCGACAAAGCTGATAAGGCCATCACGGTATCTCAGCTGGAATCAAGTGCAAGTATTACCAACAAAAAGATTCGACAAGATGTCACGTTGATCAAAAAGTCTAAGAAAACGAACCAAGATCTTGCGGGTGCTGAATTTACGCTCTATGATTCGAACGAGACGGCGATTCGAACGAACCTCGTGACGGATGCAAACGGTTCGTTGACGGTAAAAGACCTCTTACCAGGAACGTACTCTTTCGTCGAGACAAAAGCACCGGCTGGTCATTTGTTGGATCCAACGAAACAATCGTTTACGATCGTCAAGGATCAATTGATCGCGACGTCATTGACTGTCATGAATCAGGCATTCAAGTCGGTTCAAATCACGAAGGTGGATGATGTGACACAAGCACCGCTTGCGGATACGACGTTCAAACTAGTTGATGCCGCCAATCAGACGATACGGGAGAATCTGAAGACGGATGCAAATGGAAAGTTATTGATTGAGGACCTCGATCTCGGGGACTACCGCCTCGTTGAGACAAAAGCGTCGGATGGATATATCCTCCTTGGACTCGGAAAATCATTCTCGATCAAACTCGACAGTCCAGATGTTCAGCAACTTCAGATTACGAACGAAAAACAAAAAGAAGTGCGTTTGACGAAAGTTGACGATCAGACGAAGACGCCGTTACAAGGTGCCGAATTCAGTTTGTATGATGCAGCAAATAATGAAATCCGAACAGGTCTTGTTACTGGAACGGACGGAACCGTACTCGTCACGAAGTTGAATCCGGGAACGTATCATTTCGTTGAGACAAAGGCACCGAATGGTTACTTGTTAAACACGACTCGACAAGCCGTCACGGTCACGACAGGACAACGTACGCCGAGCTTGATCACAGTGGAGAACGAACGCAAAAAGTCAGTGCGTTTAATCAAGACGGATGCGATGACCGGTCAACCGCTTGCGGATGCAGTCTTCTCTCTATTAGATGGCCAAGGAAACATTTTACAAACTAATTTGAAGACGGATACGAGTGGTGAAATCCTGGTGACGAATCTCGTACCAGGAACATATCGTTTCGTTGAGACGAGTGCACCTGGCGGCTATATGACGGACGGAACACCGTATGTCTTTACGCTCGTACGAGGAAATAACGATACTGCGATCGTCCGAGCAACAAACGATACATTTAAATCCGTTCGATTAACGAAAATCGATACATTGTCCTCTGCCCGATTGATGGGAGCGGAGTTCTCGTTGATTAATGCGAGCGGAACAATCCTTCGAACAGGACTTGTGACGGACGTGAACGGTGAAGTGTATGTCAGCGGTCTTGTACCGGGAGACTATGCCTTTATCGAGACAAAAGCACCGAACGGTTATTTGCTTGATTCAAAACAACACGTCTTCACTGTATCGAGTCGTCAAAGTGTGTCGACACTCGTGACGGTGAAAAATGAACAGAAAAAAGCCGTTCGACTCGTGAAGACGGATGCGACGAATGGGAAGCGACTAGCTGGAACAGAGTTTACGCTCCAAAAACCTACTGGTGAGATCATCAAAGAAAAACTCGTGACGGATACGAACGGTGAGATCTACGTCAACGAATTATTACCGGGAGACTATGCGTTTATCGAGACTAAAGCAGTAGAAGGATATCAGTTAGATGCCACACCACGTCCATTCACGTTGTCGACTGGAACTAATGAAGTCGTAACAATCGAGATGACGAACGATACGTTCAAATCGATTCGTCTGATCAAAAAAGATGGTACGGATGAAAGTCTGCTTTCGGGTACGGAATTTAAACTATTGGATTCGAATGAACGTACCGTACGTGATCGTCTCGTGACGAATGATTCTGGTGAAATCCTCGTAACAGGACTGACGCCAGGAACATATCGCTTCATCGAAACGAAAGCACCTGCAGGATATGAGCTGGACGCTACACCACACGATGTCGTGATCGACAAGAATCAAGCTGATATGGAGCAACTGATCCTCTTCAATGAACGACTCAAGACTCTCATCGTTCAGAAAGTGGATGATGAGTCCGGGGAAGCCTTGAAAGATGCAACATTTGAATTACAGGATGCGCAAGGAAAGCGTGTTACTCGTGTAACGACAAACGAAAAAGGAGAAGCACGTATTCCGAATCTTGTTTCCGGTGAGTATACCCTTATCGAGACACAAGCACCTGTCGGTTATCTGTTAGATTCTGAACCACGTATCATTCGTCTGAAAAGTGGTGGGGAAGCCATCGTTCGTGTCACGATAACGAACACGATTGATCCGGATTATGAATTTGAAGACGAGGATACGCCAGGTGGTTCAGGTAATCCAAAAGATCCGAGTAACCCAAAGGACACCACACAACCGGATGATCCGAAAACGCCTCACAAACCAAATGGGGGAACAGATACACCGAACGATGATGGGACTAGACCATCGAATTCAGGCGGCCTTCCTCAAACGGGTGAGTCCGAGCCATTCAGTACTCAGCCTATTGGATTCTTGCTTGCGGCATTTGGAGTTCTTCTACTGTCTCTAAATAGAAGAAAAAAGAGTCAACGCGAAGGTTAAAGAGAGAAAGATAAGAATAGGATTACAAAAAGCTGTCCCGACGTATGTCGAGACAGCTTTTTCATTGTATCTGACATAGGGAAAGATTGATCAACGGAAGGGTAATAAGAAGACAAGGATACTAAAGATAATCACAGCTAAAGAAGGTAGGTAACGCGTGAGACGATTCATGAATAGTAGCTCCTTTTAATTAGAAAATTGAGGAATTAAATTTGGTTTAAAACCAAATAATGTAACCTTCTTTAGTTTAAAGGAAAAAATCTTTGATTATAGGCTCTGATTAACTTTTTATGGAAATGTGTTTTTGGATTAACTCCTTTTCAAGATAATTCCTTAGAAATAGTCACTAAAAAGGAAGTGCGACGTAACGATGTCGCGCTTCCTTTCTACTACTCCAATTTACTTGTATTTTTTACGAAGTGCTTTACTGAAACCGTCCGCATCACGATTCCCGACGACGTAGAAGTTGACGCTCGCATCTTTCTTGTACAATTTCTTATTGATCGACATCTTATACGAGCCATTACTGCGTGGCTTCGCCTTACCGAGTAGTTTCCATGATTTGCTCGACTTATGGTAGACGTAAGCTTCGACACGGACATCCTTGTTCGAAACAGATCCGGTCACTGTCCGAGTCGTACGTGTCAGTGTTTTCGTATCGACAGTTGCTGCTTTTGGAATGAATGTCCGCACCGTGAGGTCGATTGGATCGAGGTCGTACGAGATTGGATCTCGTGGTTCTTCCGTCGTATCGCCATCATCCTCTCCCGGCTCGTCCCCTTCATCGCCATCGTCATATCCATCATCATCACCCGGTTCATCACCGTCGTCTCCTCCATCGTCATCGCCATGAGAAGTGGCACGCGTTACGTAATAATCGTCCCAGTCATCTTCCATTCCATCATCATCGCCCGTGTAATCATCGACGCTCACGACTTCGAGGAAGTAGTTCGGTGTGACGTCGGAAGAGCTGTCTTCGTCCTCCTCATCATAGTCATACTCATCGGAATCAGATTGATGGTAGTCGTAGAAATCCTCGCCGATCAATCCTTCTTCGGGTAACTCGATCGAATAGTTTCCATTTGTATCCGCTTTTGCATGAGCGACTTCTTGTAAGTCTTCTTCCTCTGTGTCGTCCGACTGTAAGACGACGATTGATCCGGCAGGTGCTTTTCCTTTTAAGACTTCCATCCGTGTGTTGATGTTTTTTGTTTCTACTGTGAATTCGTCTGTCGCTGCTTCAACAGGCGAGAGGTAGACTGCGCTACTGAGACCAAGCGTCACGAGTGCTGTCCATGTCATACTTTTTTTCATCGTTAAACGCCTCCTTTTTCTGTAGTATAGCAAGGAAATTACTGGATATATTTTCAGTTTTAAATGATAAAGAAATGAGATTTTAAAAAACATCAATTTAGCGAAAATCAAAAATCCCTCTGTACTGAAACACATACAGAGGGAAAAGAAATCTTATTTTTTTGCTGGAACCTTGATGAGGAATGGTACCGGTTTAGGCACGTCTTCGAACTTTGCGAACAAGACGACGAGGTGTTCGTACTTGTCTGGCGTTACGACAGCCTGATTTCCCTGAATCGTCACGATGTCTGGATGAGAGGATGTCCAGCCGTCAATGGATTTTGCTCCAATGCCAAGAACACCACCGTAACTTTTTGGCAGAGATGCTGATTTTCCTAATGTGAGTGAATCGACGATCGGATTGACGATGCCTCCGAGGACATTCAGTAAGCTTGAAAGTAAGGATGTCTGAGTATCTTGCGTAGCGAGCGACAGGATACTTGAAGTATTGCCAGTCGTCGCAGAAAGCGTGAAAGGCGTAATTTGTGATCGATTTTTTACGATTCCGAGACTCGTTAAAAGACTTTCATTGCTTGATTTCCACGTAAGTGGTATGCCGTTCAACGTCGTCGGTAACTTTAAGTCAAGGTAGACATTCAATGTCGGACTAACAGCTGCGATGCGAGCGAGATCTTCTTTAAGGATGAGGCTGAGATTCCCGGCAAGCGTTCCATCGAATGTCTTGCTCTTTAGTATGCCGTCTTTCGTGATCCATGCCGTCAAAGAGAACACCTGTGACGAAACGGTCGGAATGATAATACCGGTATTACTGATGATGTTCGTATTACTCGATTTCCACGTGATTGGTAATCCATTGATTTGAGTCGGCAAACTGATGGAAGACGTCAAATCTGTTAGTGAATTGAGGGAGAGATCTTGTAACGCCTTATCTACTAATTTTGTTGGACTTAAGGGAACTTTGATACCTGTAATCGTTCGATTTTTAGTAATGCCGTCTTTCGTCGCAGTTATTGTGATATCGACGACTTCGTCAACGATACCTTGAGTGACGACTCCGCCACTTGCTACAACGGAAGGCTTGTCGGATTTAATCGAAACAGTGATTCCAGTTGGTGCTTGAAGAACCAGATTATTCGTTAAAATGTTTGGAATGCTCAGGCCATCAAGATAAGACTGGACAATGTCAGCAGGAGATGGATTTTTCATCGGAACCGTTAGCTGATTAAAGGTTTTGCTCTCCGTAGCAGTTCCTTTCTCAGCAGTCACTGTTAACGATAAAGTAGTGTTGGTTGCAGCTGGATCGATGGATCCGTCATTTAAAAGAACCGCAGGATTACTGGACAACAAAGTCACTTTAATTCCTTCAGCATTCGCCTCATCAATCAATTTAAGCTTTTCAGTTATTAAAGAAGGAACCGACAGTTGATTGAGGTACTGCTTCAAGAATTCTGAATCAGTCAATCCGCGTTTCGGTACTGAAATGTCTCCAAATTGTTTCGAGAGCGATATTCCATTTTTCGAGGCGATGACCGTAACATCAGTCTCTTGATCAATAATATCCGGTGTCAGGATTCCGGTACTAGACAACAGCGAAGTAGCGGAGGACTCGATGCTAACGGTTATACCTGCAGGTGGGTTCAATGAAAGATTATTTACGAGTGATGTCGGTAGGGAAAGGCTATTTATATAATTCGTCAGTTCTTCTAAGACTGTCAGAGACCGTGCGGGTACTGAAATTTGAAAACATCCTCGTCTTTGAAACACCGTTTAGCATAGCCGTCACACTGACCGTAACGGTTTGAGCAGTGTCTGCAGGTTTAATCACGCCTGACGTTGCGACAACATTAGGCTGAGAAGAGGTCAAATAAGCAGTCATTCCTTCAGGTGCAAGAGGCAGCTGAATGTTTTGATTCAGCGGACTAGAAATCTCGACTTGATTTAAATAAGTGTCAATCAAAGCATCTGGTAATACATCTTGTTTCGGGATTGTGATCAGCGGAAACTCTTTCTTACGAATGACCCCGTCTTTTGAGGCTGTCACTGTCACGGAGACAATCTGATCCGTCAGACCACGTGTAACGCTTCCTGTATTCGAAAGGACAGCTGTGTTCGTTGAAAAGAGAGATGTTTCGATTCCCGGTGTCATCGGGGGCGGCAAGTAATAATCAGCCGTCAAAGGTGACGGGATTTCGACCGTTTTCAAGTAATCATCAAGCAGGTCAGCTGTCGCATTCTCTTTCTTTGGAATCGTCAAGTTCGAAAAAGTACGCAACTTAGTGACTCCATCTTTCGTCGCGATGACTGTAAGTGACACGACTTTATCCGTTTGACCACGGGTGATCTGACCTGTATTTGACAAGATAGAGGTATTGGTTGAAGAAAGAGTCGTTTGAATTCCCTCTACTGTTGGAAGACTTACATCACGCGTCAATATACTTGGAATGTTGAGCTTATTCAAGTAGTCTGTCAATAATTCATCGATTGCCGTATCTCGTTTTGGGACTTGATAGTTCCAAAAGCTACGTGTTCGTGTCACGCCGTTTTTTGTCGCCGAAACAAGAAATGAGAGGGATTGATCGGTCAGTCCACGTGTCACTTTCCCGGTCGATGAGAGGACATCCGGAAGTGAAGACGTCAGAGAAAGTGTCGTTCCCGTAGCGGCAGGTAAGACTAAATCTCTTGTTAAAGGATTCGGAAATGTCAGGCGACTCAAGTAGTCGTCTAAGAACAATTCCGTCGCATTATCGACTTTAGGAACAGTGATATTCGAGTAGAGACGTGATTTTTCGAGACTGCCTTTTGACGCTTTCAGTGTAAGCGTGACGAGTTGGTCCGCCAGGTCACGGCGTACTTTACCGTCCGGTGTGACGACTTTTTCGTTTGAAGACAACAATTGAAACGAGATGCCCTCTGTTTGTGGTAACTGAATATCCTTCGTCAACGGACTTGCCAGTTTGAATTTGTCGAGAGTGAAGTCAATCAGTTCCTCGTCCGTCAGGTCACGTTTCGGAATCGTGACGCCCGAGAAGGAGCGCGTTTCTTCAAGACCATTCAATTTCCCGACGATCGTGAACGCGACGTCCCGTTCTTGATCTGTACGAGTGACTTGTCCGGTAGGCGATAGATTGGCGTCCGTGGAACGGATGCTGAATGTGGCCCCATCCACTTGCGGAAGCTGAATGTTTTGGAGGAGCAGATTTGGAATCGTAATTCCTGCAAGCAATGCCTTCAAGATTTTTCGTGAGTCGTCCGGTGCTGGAGGCGTGACGACGTTACGAATTGTCACAGTGGAAGGAGCTGCATTTTTCGATCCGCTTAAGATCGAAACGTCATAGCGTCCGACCGGCAACACATTTGTTTCGATCCGGAAGTATCCTTGGCGATCACGTTTCAGTGGATACATCGATACACGGTTTTTATCGTCGATCAGGTACAGGTGATGTGTCATACCTTTTGCCGAGTAGAGGATGCGACCGGTGACGAGTAGTCGGCGACCACTTTCAAACGGCGTATACTTCACGTTTTCATGTTTGACGTCTGAAACGCGTAATGTATTTTTCCCGGCAATCAAGACGTTGCGTCCAACGGCTGTGTACTTCACGCTTTTGTTCCCGAAGGACGCTGTTGTTGCCCGTGTCCACTTGAGTGGATACGAATAGCGCTGCCCGCCAGCGAAAATCGTCGATAGCCGTTCTGGAAGGTTGGCCGATTGATTTTTTCCGACCGTCTTTACAACAGGTGGAAGAATCGATTTCGGATAATTTTTGATCGTGACGTACCAGTAAGCGTTTTTAGAAGTTCCAGCGACGTTTCCTTTAATTTTTTGTTTTCGATCAATGATTTGTTTATCGAAACGAACACTACTCCACTTCACGGATCGGCTCGCTTTTTTACCGTTCGCTAATTTGACACGGACGGTCTTCGGTGGAGAAAGAGGTTTGACCGCAAACACATCACCGCCATAATGGACGGTGGATGTAGGGCGGTAGATTTTTTTGACGCTGCTTGATTTAGCAGCAGCAACGGATTGGAATGAAGCGGGGAAGGAAAGCAACAGACAGAGAAGAACGATAAGACTCTTTCGCATGACCAAACCTCCCTAGAAAGTGTAATGTCCAGGCAAATGATTGGCTCTCAGGTGTTGAAGTTCCAGTGATGTATGTAGCAGAAAAATCAGTTAGAAAAATATGCGATGAACCTGATTAGGAAAGTCAGATTCATCGCATATGAAATTCAGAAACGCAGATTTGAAAAATTAACGTTTAGGGATTTTGACAAGAACCGGAACAGGTTTTTCGAGACCCTCATAGTCTGCATAGAGCACGACAAGGTGATCAACATCATCACGTTTTACAGTTAAGTTATACCCCTGAATTGTCACGAGATCCGGGTGTGAACTACTCCAGCCGGTAATATCACGTGCTCCAATACCAAGAAGACCACCGTAACTTTTCGGAAGTGTTGCTGTTCCTTGACCGCTAGCTAATGTGTTGACGACAGGGTTTAATACATTTCCAAGTAAATCAACGACGCCGCTTAGCAAACCACCAGAAGGACGCTGGATAGCAAGATTCAACGTTTCCGTTGTTCCTCCAGATTTCGCAGTAAGTGTGAATGGTGTCGCGCTCGAGTCGCTTAGAATTACCCCGCTATTGTTGAGAAGCGATGGTGCACTAGATGTCCAATCGATCGCTGAACCATTCAATGAAGTCGGAAGGTTGAGGTTATAGGCAACATTCAACGTACCAACGCTTGACTTGATTTTTGCGATATCCGTTTTAAGGGATAGACCAAGATCAGCCGCAACGGATCCCGCGAACGTTTTCGTTTTCGTAATGCCACCTTTTGTGACGCTTGCCTTGAGTGAGAAGTTTTGTAGATTCAATGCACTTTTTACGACACCGTCGTTTGAGATGACGTCCGGGTTGTTCGAAGTCCATTGAACAGCAATTCCTTTAGAACTACTTGGCAGATTGACGTTACCTGTTAAGTTGATGAGATTGAGATTGATCGCATCTAGTGCAGCATCGAGTTCTGCCGAGAGACTGATTGGGACAAGAATGTTCGAGAACGTCCGTGACTTCGTGACACCGTCTTTAGAAACGTTGACCGTCACGGAAATCGTTTTATCAGCATCAGGTCGTGTCAGGATACCTGTGTTAGATAAGATGCTTGGATCCGACGCGCTGATTGACAAGTTCGCACCAGCAGGTGGTGTCAGTGAAAGATCTGCTGTCAACGGACTGTTGATCGATAGACCTGCTAGATATAGATCAAGTAATTCGCCAGTCGTGACATCACGTTTTGGAACAAGGATGTTCGAGAAGACTTTTGATTTTGATTTGCCGTCTTTTGCGACGATGATCGTCAGTGAAACCGTTTGGTTCGCGTCACCACGCGTGACGACACCTGCATTTGAGATGACTTTCGTGTCAGAAGAACTGATCGTGACCGTTCCACCGTCAAGTGATGGAAGAGAGAGGTTCGTCGTCAGTGGGTTGGCGATGACGAGTGCGTCCAAGTACGCTTGTAACGCTTCTTCCGTGACACCATCACGTTGCGGTACTTTGATGTTCGAGAACGTCCGTGTTTTAACGACATCGTCTTTAGAGACGGAAATCGTCAATGAAACGGTTTGATCCGTAAGACCACGCGTGACTTTACCAGCATTCGAGACGACATTCGTGTTCGAAGAACTGATAGCGAGCGTCGCACCTTCTGGTGGCGTCAACATGAGATCTTTTGTTAATGGATTGTCGATCGTTAATTGGTCGAGATAGTCTTGCAGTGAGATCGCTGTCGCGTCATCACGTTTTGGAACGTTTAAGTTCCAGAAATCACGTGATTTCGTGATACCGTCTTTTGTGACCGAGACGACGATCGAGACGGTTTGATCCGTCATGCCGCGTGTGACGACACCTGTGTCTGAGATGACGTTAGGTTTAGTTGATGTGATGGAAACCGTAGCACCTGGAAGTGCTGGAAGGACGATGTTTTTCGTCACCGGACTCTTGATATCGAGTTTATCGAGATAGTCCTGCAACAGACTATCTATCGCATTGTCGACTTTCGGGACGAGGATGTTCGGGAAGCTCTTCGTTTTTGTCAGGCTGCCTTTCGTCGCGCGTAACGTCAAGTCGACTTGTTTATCTTCCATTCCGCGTTTGACGATTCCGTTGCTTGAGACGACGGCTTCATTCGACGAAATCAGCGAGAACGAGATTCCTTCAGTCGTTGGTAATGTGATATTCGTTTTGAGTGGATTGGCGATTGTGAAGTTCTGAAGCGTGAAGTCGATCAACTCTTCGTCCGATAGATCTTTTCGTGGAACGAGGATGTTCGAGAACGATTTGCTTTCCGTCACACCGCCGAATGTCGCCTTGATTGCGAAATTGACGGTTTGATCGGTCGCGCCACGCGTGACTTTTCCGCTGCTAGAGACGGCTGAGTTGTCTGAATCGACCGTAAACGAGACACCATCGACTTCTGGGAACTCGATGTCACTTAATAGGGGATTCGAGACGTTGATGACGAGAAGTAATTTTTGGAGCAGTTCCCGTTTTTGTTCATCCGTTGGTTCCGTGATCGGTTTTTTGATCGTAATCGTGACGGATTTCGTCTTTTTTGAACCCGACAGGATATAGACCGTGTAGTCTCCTGGTGCGAGCTCCTGACTTGTCACGTAGTAGTGACCCTTTTTGTCGAGCTTGAGATACATCTTCGTGCTCTCACCCGTCTTTTTATCCGTAATGACGAGGTAGCTCTTCATACCTTTTGCTTCATAGAGAATTTTGCCGGTTGCCCGGATCTTTTTCCCGTACGAAACGAGATAATACTTCTGCATCGACTGAACGACATCTGATACTTTCAGCTTGGCAGCCCCGTAGATTTCGAGGTTGCGTCCGACTGTCGAATACGTCAGATTTTTCGTACCGAATGAAGCGGTTGAGACTTTACTCCATTTGAGCGGATACGAGTAGCGTTGTCCACCCTCGAAAATCGTTGAAAGACGTGTCGGCAAGTTCGCTGGTTGATTCTTTCCGACGGTCATGACATTCGGAGCAAGTACCTTCGCTGGATAGTTTTTGACTTTGACATACCAGTACGCATTTTTTGATGTACCGTAGACATCCCCCTTGATCTTTTGTTTCTTTCCGATGTACTTCTTATCAAAGCTGACCTTACTCCATTTGACGGATCGATACGCATACTTCCCGTTCGAGAGCTTGACCTTGACGGATTTTGGATACGTCAATTTCTTCTTGGCATACTTCACGCCACCGTAGTGAACGAGATACTTCGGTGAGTAGACGGTCTTGACGCTACTCGAAGAAGCGGCAGAAGCACCCAATGGGGTCAACCCATAGGACAGAATGAGAAGAAGACTCAGAACAATTGCCAACCCTTTTTTCATCAATACAACCTCCTCTAAATCAATAGACTAAAGTGTGCATGGATGAACGTGCATCTCAGGTGTATAAAATAAAATTACCCTTTTATTATGGGAAATATGTAATATTTTTAAAATAATTATATTGAATGGTATTTATTAGGCATCTAATATAGGTCAATTGACCTGAAACGTTGGTATAAGAGGATTTTAGAGATGTAATAAATATTCATCTTTTGAAGGTCTATATACTCATAAAGTTTCAATAAATAGTAATTTTGATCTAAAATTCAAATATATGACATACTTGTTTCTTTTATTTTCAAAAAGTACTAAATTCGGTCATCCAGCGTATAAATTGAGTGTTATTTCGAAATAAAGGTCATGAAAAAACGATAAAAATTGAATAAAAATGTAAAAATAAAAACTAAAAAGGAAAAATAGATAGAAAAAACCATTAAATCCATTATAATGAGATGAGGTATGAATGATGCATTCATGAAATGAACAGAAGAAAGAGGATGATTGAATGAAACGCATGACAACAACGGTACTTGCAGCAATGATCGCAGGCGCGACAGTATGTGCCGGAAGTGCATCGGCTGCTACGAAAGAAGAAACGAAGTACACGACGCAGTACACGAACTTAAAGACCGGTATGACGATGACGGAAGTAGCAAAAGTCTTATACGGTAATGATTACAAAAAACAACTGGTGAAGAAGAGTGGCAGTACGGTCTTGAAGAAACAAGCCGAGTCGACGGAAATCTCGTACGGTCAAAAAACGAAGTTCTACTACTTCACGAATGGCAAGAACGGAGATAGCGATACGTCACTCGTCTTTATGACGAAAAAGAATAGTTCTGTCTATCGGTTGACTGGAAAATCGTTTGATATCTATCGTGAAAATACGAAGTCTGCCGCACGTGAAAGCACACGTAAGCTGGCAAAGGGCGCAAAGGTTAAAAAAGAAATGACTGCGAAGCAGCTCGATGCGATTCTTTCTGGAACAGGACTTGGGGAGTGGACAGGAGTCGAGGCGACGGATTGGTCGTCGATTCAATCGAAAGCGGAACTCGCTGCGATCGGTGCAGAGAAGTCATCTTATAAGACGTATGTTTTCCCGACTTCGACGGGTGGACGGAAGATGGTCCTCATGAGTTACGACTACAAGAAAAAAACCTTCAAAGTCGCAGATCATACGTCACTATGAATACATACAGGAGTCCATCTTTTGCTAGATGGACTCCTGTTGTCTAAGCGGAGCAGGAATTGACGAGATCGAGCAGATGAAATCATTTAGCTGAAGGAGGAATTCCCATGCAACACGACGAGTACTTGCACGAATATCTCATCTCACATCCGACGTTCGCAAAACCGACAATCAAAGCCTACCGTAGTGACGTCCGGCATATGGAACGTGCCGGTGTCTCGTGGTCGATCGCGTCGCTCCAGCATTACTTCGATCAGATGCGTCTGAATTATCAGCCGTCGACGATTCTGCGGCGGTTCCATGCCTTGCGTTCACTCGGGAATGTACTAGTCCGAGCCGGAAGGTTGCAAAAGAATCCACTGCATGACGTGTCACCGATCACGCATCAACGTTTTTCCGACGAGACTTACCATGACTTACAGGAAGGACTGTCGATCGTCCGGAGTATCACAGATCCGGTGTACCGTTTGTTTTTCGAGGTGATTTGCCAGACCGGTCTCCGCTTCACTGAAGCACGCCTGTTATCCGTTAGGGATATCGATTTTAAGACGCATACGCTATTCGTCCGCTACGGCAAGGGACGCCGCCTACGGACGATTCCGATCGGGATGATGCTGTCGCATCGTCTCCTGCATTTCCTCGGTGAACGTAAAGAGGGCATTCTGTTTCAGTCCGTGACCGGACGCCATCTGCATGAACAGACGGCACGTGTGATTCTTCGGGACACCGCCCTGCGCTTGAGCGGCGCACCGCTCCGCCCGCATGCGCTCCGAATTGCATATGCGACCTATCTGCATCATGAAGGAGGCTGTACGATCGTTGAGATTCAGCGCTTACTCGGTCATGCGCATCCGACGACGACCGTCGGCTATATCCGGAGTCGTACGAACCGAATCCGGGAGATCCTCAATACGTTGTCGGCTTGAGCCGGTTGACTGAGGCACGATCGATATCGCTAGAAGGAAGGATATAGTGTTGGGTCGTCCGGACGTCCCGGTGACCGAGTAGACGCATGATCGTCAATACGTCTGTCTCATGTTCGTGGTAGAGCGTAGTCGCAAAGGTCACCCGAAGATCGTGCGGACGGAGAATCCGACCGAGCTGTGTTAGACTCGCTTCGCGTAACGTTGACCGAATCCGTTCTGCCGGGAAGCGACGACCCGTCTCCGTTGAAAACAATTCCTGCGAAGGGACGGACGTCGTCTCAAGATAACGCAATAAGACGCGATGCAATTCGTCATGTAACGGCAGGTGACGCATGCGTCCTCCTTTCCCGTGACGAACGAATAGTTGCTTGGTGTCCCACTCGATATCCGTCAGGCGTAAAGCATGTGCCTCGGCGAAACGAAGTCCCGTATGAAGCAGTAAAAAGCAGAACGCGTAGATTGTCTCGTCCGTAATCCGTTCGAGGACGGACCGGACCTCATCATACGAAAAGCGGGGGCGTCGACGGGCAATCGGGGGATGACGTTTCGTTTGTGCGAGGGGATTGTGTGCTAACGAACGTTCAGTGACGAGTTGGTCGAACAGTGTCGACAGGGCGTGGAGACGACGGGCGACAGTCGTCGAAGCATACGACGTTCGCAGTAAGGTGCCGTACCGTTGCATCGAAGGAACATCGATTCGGGTCACGTTGCGACACAGATGACGGACGTCGCTGCGGTAAGCTTTTTTCGTCAATGGACTGTAGGGTCCTTGTTCGATCAACGTTAATAATCGTTCTTCATAGAACACCATCATCCGAGCAAATACTCGACTTTCTTACGGAGTTCGGATTTCAAGGACCGGAGCCGGGCGTGCGAATATCCGAGCGTCTCTTCCGTCCCGTTCATCAACGACTCGAGAAACGTGAACTCCGTCGCTGATAAGTCTCGCTTGAGTTCATTCATAAGATAAGTGAATGACAGGTGCGGGGTACGCGGGCGTTCCGGTAACGCGTCGGAGACGACTTCGGTCGCAAGCGTCCGGTTACGGGTCGCCAGGTAATCGAGCATCGCGCCTTTCGCGCGAATCCGAACGAAAGTGACGGTCAACGTCTTCCCGTCCTCGATTGATTTCCAGAGTCGGAGCAAGGCAGCTTGCCGGCATTCATCTTGTTCATTTGGGTGGATCGACAGGCGGGAGAGCAGGGAGTTGATGAGGGGGAGCCAGTTGCGAAGAAGTTCATTCATCGGAGGGAGTCCTTTGACGAGATATGCATATCTGCTATGTATTCCGCGGTAGTTTCAGTATAAGTAGAGTTATCCTCGGCTTTCAACGTCACTTTTTTGAATCGTGCCAACGGTTTTCTCATCTTTTACGATGCGTTCACCCTTCAATACAGAAAAAATCCTCTTCTTTAATCGAGAAAAACCGCATGAAATCAGACGGCTGTATCGGATAACTCTACTTATCCTCGGACGTGTTCGAAAAAAGATTTATTTTTGGAAAAAGAAGGCAAATATTGAGAATTTCATTATACTTATGAATAAGACGCTACTAAAAAGGAGAAACTACATATGAAAAAATTGATCGTCGGTCTTGCTGCGACCGTATTGTATTCTGCGACGTCGATCCATTCGTCGGCAGAAGTCAAGATCCCGTTCGTCACGTCACTCACTCCGTCATCCGCTTTTCAAGTCGTACCGGATGAGTCGCGTGTCTGGCGCTGGGGGACTTATGAAGCACCACGACTCTTCGATTTCGAGCAAGCGCGTGACTTACAGGTACTGTCAACTGAAGAAGGAGCACCGATACAAGACTTCACGGTATCGGACGATCAACAACGATTCGTCTTTGTGAAGGATCAAGTGCTTGAGGTACGTGACGCGACAGGAAACGTGCTACACGTCATCGACCAGATCAAGACACCTGCAGGAACGCTCCAGTCGTTCACTCGTGCTCGCTTCTTCCCAGACTCACATCTCCTTGCTGTGAGTGCGAAACAAGAGGGGGTCGAGCAGACAGTCGTTTACGATTTAGATACAACAACCGTTCGTTCTGTCCAGGAGACGACAGGGGCAAAAGCGATCCGGACGTCGACTGCTTATTTAGCGATCATCCGCGAGACAAGCGTTGACGTCTACGAGAAAGACGGAACGCTCACAAAACGTCTCACGCATCCATCCGGCTACGCCGCCTATGAGATGGGACGCGAAGGCACACTCGTACTCGCGAAGGCGAATGACCGCCATCTATATGTCTATGATGGAGCACATCAATTCAAGGAAAGTACCTCCTCGCAGTTCATCACGGGAATGACCGGAACGTATAAAGATATCGCGGTCGACGAAAGTGGGAAGTTCATCGGTGCCTTGTATACGGGACGGGACGGTTACTTCTCCTTGTTCGAGAAAAACGGTCACCGGATCGAGACATCACTGGATCGGGATGATTCCATCAGTTACTCGTCTGTGCTCGGCATGACGAAAGGAGCCCGCTACCTCATCGCGAATGCCGATGGTGGTGAGCGGACGAACATGTACGATGGTCGCCTGTTAGTCGAGCGACCGATCGCACTTTCGATCCCGTCTTCCTTCAAGGAAGTAAAGGTCGGATCACCTGAGCCGCTTCTTCTCAATGTCACGCAAGCAGACGGCAAGAAAAAACAAGTCACGGCAAAAGTGAAGTGGGTCTCGGATCAGCCGACGATCGCGAGCGTCTCGTCCGGAAAACTGTATGGGAAAAAATCGGGAGCCTACACGTTACGAGCATCCTACGGAGGCTACACTGCGACACTCAAAGGAAAAGTCATCCCGTTACCGAAGCTCTCGACTGTCTCCGACAGCAGTTGGTTGAAACGTCAAAAGCAGGCGATGCAAGAGAAGCAAGGGTTTGAAGGGTCGCCGCGCGTCGGAGCTAGTTATGTCTCGTGGACAGGTACGTCCGGTAGCCTCGTTCAAACAGGAGAAAAGGTCCTCAACGGAAAGTGGAAAGGTCGTCACTTTGTAGCCCGTTATCCGCGCTTCGGCAGTCAAATCGATCGGATCGATCTCGTCACGCTCGCACCAGCGCTTGAGAAACGGACGCTGACGAAAGCAGAAGTCAGCGCCGTGTTCGGGAAACCAACGTTCAAGGAAACGTATGCGACGTCCTACTCGCAACGCGTCGTCGAAGGCAAAACGACGCGCGCGACGTACGCGATTCGCAGCGTCTACGAATATCGGATCGGACAAGTGACGTGCCAGTTCGCCTTTGACGCGAAAGGAACGGCACGGTTGATTCATGTGAATTAAACAGATGGATGGATTTGGAAAAATGAAGGAGTTGTGTTAGGGTAACGGTAATCCACGACAAAGGAGGAACATCGAATGAAATGGATGAAAGGATGTATGGCACTACTATTAGTGCTTGTATTACTTGTTCCAATGACGGTTGATGCGAAAACGATGTCGAATGCCGCGTACTTGAAAAAACAATTCGCAGCAGCAGAAAAAGGAACCTTGCTTGAGGCAAAGGCGAAGCTGTATGATCGTTTCACGATTAAAGGAAAGGACGCCAGCTATGGGGTCGATCAGACCGATTGTTGTGTCTTCGGGAAGTTGAAAGGAACGTATCTGTATTCCGATTTTCGGTTTAGTACGAAGTACCCGGAGCATGTCGGAGTCTTGATGACGTTACCGCAGCTCAACGACCGTAAAATCAAGCTGAGTGAGGTCAAACAGGCGCTCGGGAAACCGAGTCAACACGAAACGCTACAAAAGGATGAAGTCCCAGCAAAGATGAGCTTTCAAATTAAAAAAGAAGAATATCTCCGATTCGAACAAAAGGGTACGTACTATTACAATGTAAGTAAAAAAGCATTGCTGTGGTTTGACTACGATACTAAAGGCTATGTCCGCGCATTTGGTGTTTCAGCGACGGATCGATGAAGGAGAGTACGCAATATAGAACACGTTATCAGTCTACTGGATGCCATCTATCGATGGTGTCTGGTAGCTTTTTTTGTAGTGAACGAGGTGAAAACAGGCTTATTTCTTGAAGGAATAGTTTCTTAAATAATTAATATGGTTAGCTTTATAAAGTGGTGAAAGAATGGTACATTTTTGAATAATCTATCAGTTATATCAACAAGGATGGTGCAAATTTTGAAAAAGAATATGATGAGGTATACGGTGATTGCAATCATCGTACTGTTTGTTGCTGCCATAGCTATTCGTTACATGTATCCGTATAGCACTCTCAGCATCAACAAAAAAGTTGAAGTGGATTCGGACCAAACAACGAGTCGTTATCACAACAACCTTCAAAAGTTGTCTTCACACGTTCCGACTCTGTCGGAAGATGAAGAATACAATGAAAAAATAAAGGCGCAGGTGGAGAACGTCCTCGTTTCTTCTGCATTAAATGAGAAAAATGTACGTAAAGCGGATATACTACAATTATTGAATGACATGAACGGTTTAGTGAAAAGCATAGGACATCACGTCAGATATCAACCGGATTATTTTAATGAAAAGCAGCGATCGTATCTGATTGCATTCAAAAATCATCTTCAAGCGAACTCCTATAATACGAATCAAATCATTGAAGACTCCTTTTCAAGCAACGATGAAATCGTCACTTCGATTCATGAGTTGTACAAAGGGATGAATCAAGACATCGAAGCCTTGTTACAGCTGAGTTGAATCATTTTTACGTCAAAGCAAAGCATCTGTGTCCATTTTAATCATGAGATTAAATAACTCAAAAACACCTCCACTTTTTAACCAAGCAGAGGTGGAGGAAACTCAATTTTATTGATATACGGATTTAGGGACATAAATTTCTGGTTGTCCCATGACATAAGGGGCAATCGCATATTCTTGGAAAATCACCTTTATACCGTTTTTAGTAAAGTAGAACTCAGATGTGTTCGATACATCAATATCACTCAAATGATCCACGAAATAATTCTCATTGTTTTTGAGACGATCATAAATGTATCGTTCTACCTTTTTCATTTGTGTGGAAGTTTTTAGTACGGATGTGATCCGTATTTCTTTTCCGGTTTTCAAGGAGTAATTGACACCGAATTTGTAGGTAGAGCCATGTGCGCCACCAAGGTAAGTGTGATTTTGCACGGTGAAGCTTAGATAAGAAGCATTATCTCCGACCCGTTTATACGAGCTATCGAAAGTGAAGTTACAAGTGGCGGGTAACTCCTTGCAATAATCCTTCTTTTTTTCTTGTTTTTCAAAGGCTTCTGTATCGAGATATGTTTGATAGAGAAATTTTGAATACCCCGTCAAATCGGCGTTGATCGTCTTTCTTACTGACGTAGTCAATCCTTTAGACACATAAGGGTACTTCAGATTTTTTTTATCGTGGGCATACTTTGTAACGACGGTTGCTTTCGAAGCAGCATCGACAGAAATCGAGGTAGGCAACAAAAGGGATGTCGCAAGAAGTGGAAGAAGCAACTTATTCATAAAAAGCCTCCTAATTAAAATGATTTACAAATTCATCTAAATTATACAATGTTTTTCATTGAAATCCTAATCTATTTAGGATGAATGAAAATTGATGAAGTAAAAATGATTTCATTAAAAAATAGTGAAGTGAATAAATTGGCAAGAATGATATCCGATTGTTATTTTAGAATCCAAGAAAGGATTCAACACGATGACCAGCGCTATACATTAAAAATAATCACTGAGGAAAGATAAGGGTGGCAGATCATCATTCTGCCACTCTTATCTTTGTGTAGCTCGACTTTTGAGTTAATCCTTTTATCCGTAAAACTGCATTTGGTAAACAGTTTTTACATTTTTTATTTGATATTAAAATTAGATTCGACGGTTTGTCAAATTA
>NZ_DGYQ01000036.1:62924-78581 GCF_002396765.1 Exiguobacterium sp. UBA5002 | reverse complement strand
TTTTCCTGTAGGAGTGGCGCGAAACGCGTCATTCTTTTTGTTACGAGATAAGGATGGCAGATCATCATTCTGCCACCCTTATCTTTGTAGAGACTGACTTTTGAGTCAGCCCCATTTGCTATGGCGTTTTATTTAACGATAGTTTCTAATGAGAAATCTAGTACTTCCACTTCACACCCTGCCGCTTCTACATCCGGACTACACGCATACGGTCCGATCTTCAAATCGGTCACGTCATGTAAGTGTGCGATCCGGAGTTGCTCTTTGTGCTCTCCTGTTACGTGATACAACGTGACATCTTGATTGAGATAGTGGAGTTCAAAGACAAGCGGTGCATCAAATAGTGTGTTGTCGACATCCCGACACGACCAGTCCGAGTACCCAAAGCTCGTCACGACGGCACCCAGATGTGATGGACCATCCGGAATGAACTCAGCCGAGACTTTCACCCAGTGATCGTCATTCACATAAAGTAAAATCCCCGCTTGATCATATGTAGCATTCGGTTTTAATTTCACTTCAATCCGGCATTTGAATTCTCCATTTGGAGCATCCTGCAACAACGCATGCCCCGTCTGACGATTAAACTGATAATGTGTGTTGCGCCAAAAATCCGTATCCGGATCCGTCATGAAGCGTAACGGTGTCTCTTCTTTAATACGCGACGGTTGATTGAGCCAATTCATCAACATATCCTCCTTTTTCTCAACGCCCTCTTAATTTCCGTAACTTTCGATAGCCACGAATGAGCATATCGAGCATACAATCCCTCCTATTTTCTATGAACCCTCAGACTACTTTACGAAGTCGTTGCATATCCTTATTCAATGCTGATCGTTTCAAACGTCTGTTCCGTATTAAGTATTGCACATCTGACCGGTTATCGTACATCAGTTGGATATGGAAATAATTGATATATTCAAGGATTGCGAAAATATATAGAAACAAGGTGATTCGTATTCCATACACCGGAAGCTCAGATTGAAAACGAATCCAGTCGATTCCGAACGCACACGCTGTCAGAACGATCAAAGCCAGATTGATGACACGACAGTGACGTAATCGTCGGACGACCGGTTCTCGGGTAATTGACGTTCCTTCCTTCTTCAGACGCCTTGACTTGCTGTACCAATACCAAGCTCCTTGAATCAACAACAGCTCAAACAAAAACAGTGACATCCAAAAGGCACTGAGTTCAAATAACTGCAGTCGTGGAAAGACACGATTCCCAAACCAACTCAGCGGTAAAATCGTGACGACCGTGAACAATTCCCCTCGGTATAGATAGGCGAAGCGCTCGGCAACGATCTGCCTCATGGCGCCACCCAGTCAATCCGGAATTTACTTCCTGGACCAAGCTGTGCGATCAATGGTTGATCGGCCTCAACGACACGTCCGAGAACGTTGACTCGCTCATCCGCAGGTAGATTACGTTTCGTGATTTGAACCTCGCCCGCGTATCGCCCGTAGCGTTCATTATCAATCGTGATTGTGCCAAGCGGGCGGGCAGACCGATCTTGCGGTGTCAGATCAATCGTCGACGGACTCATCCGCGACTCGACGGAGCGAATGACATCCCGCGCTGGATCAAACCGATTCGTTTCCGTATCCCGTTGTGCTTGCTGTCCGTTCGCTACTGCCCGAAGTACGATGATTCCGTCTTGCTCTGCTTCGAATTGCCGAATCGTCGCCTCCGTCAATCGTGGATCCCCAACAAGAATTCGATCAACGGTCGATTGTAAGTCGATGTAACTGGCGAACGGTGCCGCATTTCGGTGTTCTTCAAGTGTCGGTAACGTCTCGAATAACGGTCCGCGAAGTGTCTCGTCACCCGGTATGAACGCTTGGACCCTTAATCCTTGCGCCTGTAACCAGGCGTTTTTTTCGTCAAACCACGTCCGGTCGAGTCCTGTTTCCGGTCGCGGATAAAAATTATGCCACGCTTCCGTGTGATCGATTCGCAGACCCTGTGCCTTCATCTCCGTCAATTCGTCTGCTGTTAACGTACTGGCATTGAGCGCGACCATCATTTGGTTCGATAACGTCGCGATTTGCTGCGGACTGATGCCGTAATCAAGACGGAGTCCTGTCACACCCCAGTCCGTTAACGTCGCTGCCGTCTCCCATGTCTTTCCAAGCGTCGCGAGCGACGCTGGTGCGATGTCCGCCACGAGTTCGAATCCGAGCTCACGTGCTAAATGACCGAGCGCTTTCAAGCGTTCGACGTACAGTGAAGAATCATCCTCGGGAATATGTAGCGATGTAAAGAGCGACGTAAAGCCGACAGCGCTCATCCGCTGTAGCCACTCGCTCGTCTCGTCTGTGATCGGTTCACTTAAATAGATTGATAATCCTTTCATACACTCACTCCTTCACTTCTCTACTTAGGGAAAAAGCAGCTGATCCCTTCTTTTTCGAAGGATTCAACTGCTTTTCAATACGTTAAATACCGTCTGCCATCTCTTCTTTGAAACCGAACCAGTATGTGAATAGGAATCCTGCCGCGTACGAGATGACGAGACCTCCGATGTACGTCAAGTACATTCCGTTGTCAATCAACGGTGTCAATGACAACCCGGATACGCCGACACCGAGTGCGGTCGTCTTCATCGTTGCTTGGAAGGCACCACCGACTGCTGCGCCGAGACATGCCGTTACGAACGGACGACCGAGTGGTAACGTAACACCGTATAACAACGGTTCACCGATTCCGAGGAATCCGACCGGGATCGCCCCTTTGATGATGTTACGCAGGCGCGGATTGCGCGTCTTGACGAAAATCGCCATTGCCGCCCCGACTTGACCCGCTCCTGCCATCGCAAGAATTGGTAAGAGTGGTGTGTTGCTAATCGTGTTCAAGAACTCGAGATGGATTGGTGTCAATCCATGGTGGAGACCGACCATGACGAGTGGTAAGAAGAAGCCAGCCAGCACGGCTCCGGCGAGTGGTCCACCGACCTCAAGCACGGCATTGATTGCTTTCATGATACCGTCTGACAGCAGTCCAGCAACCGGCATGATCGCATAGAGTGAGGCGAATCCGACGATCAGCACCGTCAACAGTGGCGTAAAGATGATATCGATCGATGCGAACATGAAGCGACGGATGTGCTTCTCAAGATAGGTCATCAGCCAAGCTGCGAAGATGACACCAAACAAGCCGCCCCTGCCCGCAACGAGCGGTTCCCCGTAAATCGTGATATCCGCAAGCACGGGGTTGAATAGAATCCCACCGGCAATTGCTCCGAGCACCGGCGTGCCGCCGAATTCCTTCGCCGTATTCCACCCGACGAGGATTGCGAGATATAAAAAGACCGTCCCACCGATCAGTAGTAAAATCTGCATCCATGTCTGTGTTTCATCGACACCCGCATTTTTTGCGAAGTTCGCACCACCGTTGATGATACCGGAAGCAACAAGACCCGGAATGAGCGGGATGAAGATGTTCCCGATTCGGCGCAAGAAGCGTTTGAACGGAGACTGTTGTTTTGCTTTTACTTTTTGCCGTTCGACGGCAGCCCGTTCTTCTGGCGTCAAATTCGGATCAACGGACTCTTCTCCGATCGCGAGTCCTGTTTCGCGACTTAAGTGGTCTGCTACCCGATTGACCGTTCCCGGACCGACGACGATTTGTAACGTCTCGTCATCAATGACCCCCATGACCCCATCAATCCGCTTTAACGCATCGATATCTGCTTGCGTCGGATCCTTTAGCGATAAACGAACCCGCGTCATACAGTGCGCAAGCTGCCGGAGATTATCTTTTCCACCGACGTGCTCAAGAATCGCGTGTGCCAGCACTTCTTCCTTCTTCATCGTGTTTCCCCCCTTAGAGTGCGTCTCGGACAAATCCGTTTGCATGTTGTAATCGTTCGACGGCTTCCGTATACGAAACATTCGCGAGAATCATGACGATCGCCGTCTTGACGTGCCCGTGTGCTTCACTAAAGACACGCTCCGCCGTTACGGCATCGACTCCTGTCGCCTCACGGATCATCCGCTTCGCCCGGATCTCCAGTTTTTCGTTCGTTGACTGGACGTCGACCATCAGGTTTTGATAGACCTTGCCGACACCAATCATCGCCGCCGTCGAAATCATGTTCAAGACGAGCTTTTGCGCTGTTCCAGCCTTTAGTCTTGTTGACCCCGTCAAGACTTCCGGACCCGTTTCGACTTCGATCGCATAACGCGCGTGCTGACTGATGACCGCATCCGTGTTGCAAGAAATCGCTGCCGTCACCGCTCCGACTTCCTTCGCGTAATCAAGACCACCGATGACATACGGCGTCCGCCCGCTTGCTGCGATCCCGATGACCGTATCACGCGCTTCTAGCTGGAGCGCTTTCAAATCGTCGACGGCAAGCGTCCGACTATCCTCTGCCCCCTCGATCGCCTTAATTAACGCGCGTTCGCCGCCAGCAATCAAACCAACGACCATGTCTGGTGAGACCCCGAATGTCGGCACACATTCTGCCGCGTCAAGAATCCCGAGTCGTCCGCTCGTACCAGCACCGATGTAAATCAAGCGTCCTCCGTTTTTGAATGATGCAATGACGTGTTTGACGACTTCCGCGATAACGGGAATTTGTTCCCGAATGACCGTCGCGACCGTTTGATCCTCGGCGTTCATCACCCGTAAGACATTTTCGACTGTCATCTCGTCGAGTTGCATCGTCTGTTCATTCCGACGTTCCGTTGCTAATTGATCTAACATCTGCTTCACCCTTTCTCTTCCCTCCCTTTATTATACAATTAAGAAATTTTAATTCAATATTATTTACTTAATTTTGAAATTAAATTTCCATATATAAAAATAAGGTTTTGTCCTTCATTTCAGGCTTGGTCCCTTGATTTCCTGCTTGCTGTAATTTCCTCATTCACAAAGTCCAGTAACGCAGACATTCGCTCCCGTCCAATCGTCGCGACGAGTAACGGGATGCGTGGTCCGTAGGATTGATTGATCGTCAGTTGATAGAACAGTGTCGCGAAGCATCATTAATAAACAAAAAAGCTGATTTTCATCCGTTAGATGCCTAACGGATAAAAACCAGCTTCACATGGACCACTTTTGAACGTCTCATGTTACTAATAACATCATTCGTACTGAAACCTGTATGAGGTTCTAAGATATTTATTAAAGAAATCATTCACCAGAGGCGTAAATCATTTTAATTTCTCTTCCATATCCTCTACTGAACTAGAACTGTCGCTGTACTGTTCTTTCTCCTCAACGAGATATTCGATATCGTATGTACCCGGTTCGATTGTCCCGCCTTGTACCGTTTGTTTGAGAACGACGGTTTCTGATGCTTTGACGCGTTTCTTTTGTTGGCTTGTTTTACTCTGTTGCTTTCTTGATTCGAAGACGACAGTCCTTGATTTGCTCTCACGAACGATGACATTCAACAAATGCCCAGAGCGAGCTACGACATCAAATGCATGGTCTCCTGTGTTCGTCAATTTGTATTCAAAGACGAGTCCCTCTTTCGTAGTCCCTTTGAAGGATGTCTCATTCGTCTCACTCCCACTTTGCGGTTGAATCATACAACCGCTCAAACAAAGTATCATGGGGAATAACAACCATTTTTTCATCTGTAAAACTCCGTTCTGTGTGAAGAAATTTCTGAATCATTCCCACCCTGGGAGTGGGCGAGGTGGCTCCTCGACGAAGGTACGGTACCCGTCGAAGCGCATTCCTTGCCGTTGTGGATTGTGGTTACGAATCAAAGGATCACCCGTCTCGTCATCGTTCTGCCAAAATCGGTGTTCCGTTTGAAAGACCTTGATCGACGAATACTGAAATCTCTCTGCCATTAGATATTCCCGAACCGATTGCATCACTTTTTCAAAACACGAATCCGAGTCGTAGCTACTGCCAAGACGTTCTTTTTCTTGTTTTCCTTCGAAAATCTTAACCGAGAAACAAGCATTTTTCTTCGCAATCGGATACTCGATTTCAACGCGAACCGAGTCGACGAAGCGAATTGGTCGAGGTTTGCTCACTTCCTCTTCGGAATTGTAGTCCTCTACATAATAAGCATCTGTTGCAATCGAGAAGTCCTTGAACTCCCAGAACATATCGCCTTGCGCAATGATCGCATACTCAAGGAACGTGCCGAAGTTCTGTCCGATCGGGTCAGTCTCCTCTGTCGACAACTCATGAAACATCCAGTGCATATAGGGTGTCTCATCTGTCTTCGCATCTTCCGTTTGAATCAAGACATATCCTTCGTTCATTTCGCCAATCATCAAGAAATGATCATAGTCTTCATGGATCAGGTCGTACTCTTTAGCTTGAATTGTCATTTCAATGACTTTTTCAAGTGGATAGAGTTCGATGCCGAGACCTTGGATCATGAACAACTCCGCTCCGTCATGTAAACGAAGGAATGTCTTATATTCACTTGGTAACGTTAGCTTGAATTGTTTTTCAAATGACTGAATCGCCTGTTCCGTCACCGGATCATTCAAATTGAATTGAGCGACTCCTGTATCGTATCGCCGCTGAATAAAGGTCGACCCGTGATTGATTTTTTGTGATAAGACGTCAAGTACCGCTTCGATTTGGTTCATTTCTTTCATGGGTTCCATCCTTTTCGTTTCGTATTCGTGAATGATACGATTTTACCCTATACACCATACCATTTTTTCAATTATTTGGTGTATTCTATCCTACTTGTTCTGTGGTATTCTCGTTTTAATATCATTCAAAAAATGACGAGGTGACCCATGTCTAAATCATCATCGATGTTACTCATCTTACTCGCTGCGATCTTTTGGGGCACGACGGGAACCTCACAAGCCTTTGCGCCAGAAGATGCACACCCGATCGCGATCGGTGCCGTACGTCTTGCTGTCGGTGGACTGTTCTTACTCTGTCTCGTTCTCTTCAAAGGAACGCTGACGTTACGCGACTGGCCGGTGCGGACGATTTTACTTGCTGCCGTCAGCATGGCGGCATACCAACCACTGTTCTTCTCCGCTGTATTGATGACCGGTGTCGCTGTCGGTACCGTCGTCGCGATCGGTAGCGCGCCGATCTTTTCTGGATGTATCGAGTGGCTGTTCCTAAAGAAACGTCCAGCGCTGCTGTGGTGGGCATCGACCGGACTATCGATCACCGGCTGTCTGTTGCTTCTGAACAATCAAGGAACGGTCGCGATTGATCCAATCGGGATCGTCCTCGCACTCGGTGCCGGACTATCGTTTGCCGGGTACACGTTCGTCAGTCGAGACCTCGTCAAGACACACGCACCGCTGTCAGTCGTTGCCGTCATTTTCACGACAAGCGCCTTACTGTTGTCACCTCTGCTCTTCTTATTCGATCTCTCCTGGATGTTCACGTCACGTGGTGCCGGAATCAGCCTCCATCTCGGCGTCGTTGCGACCGGAATCGCTTACTGGTTATTCGCGAAAGGACTATCGAACGTACCATCGTCGACTGCCGTCACGCTCTCGCTCGGTGAGCCGCTGACTGCCGCCTTGCTTGGTGTGTTCGTCCTCGGTGAAGAATTAAGTGGTACGGCTTGGTTCGGAATCTCGTTATTGTTACTCGGAATCGCCTTATTGATCGGTTCGTCTCGCCTAGCAGCGCGCCAAACCGTTTTGACAGAAGAACGACAAACCCGGACTGGAGGCTAAATCATGCAAGAAATCACGCTTGAGAAACTACAATTTCGCGAAGATTATCACATCGGACTCGATCAGTTCTTGATGGATGTCGCAAATGGTAACCGATTGATTTTTCATTTTCGTGGGCATACGGAGGAGACGATGGTCATCGTCGGCGACTACAGCTGTAATTACTTTCAATTGACCTTCGAAGCGGATGCGATTCTGCTTCGTTCACCGGACCTCTATGAACTAAAAGAAGATGTCGAGATCAATCCGATTCCACTTCTGACGCTGACCGATTCAAAGCTACTGATGTTCGCACATGAAATGATGAATCTCGATCCTGCAAAAAACTGGGTTCATTACTGGCTCCGAGCATTTGAACAGGATTTTCATATCTTGTCTCCCCGTCCACCAGTTCTGACGGACCTCGGACATAAACGCAGCGATGCGATCGTCACGTATTCATTTGATTCGTTCATCGTTGAATGACCTGAACCATTTTCATACGCAAAAGATCCACGAAACAGGTAGTCGTTTCGTGGATCTTTTCTATGAACATTTATAGAAGCAGATTATGGATGGTCAATCGTATATTCCATCATCCAGCACGTATCTTCATTGATTTTTTTTACTTTCTGAAACCCGCATTTTTCATAGGCTTTAATTGCTCTAAGATTTGATACGTCAGGATCTAAAACAATTCGATTTACTTCATTATCTCGAGCGATATCTTCAACGAATAACTTTATCATTTTCGTTCCAATACCTTTATTAAAAAGTTCAGGATAACCAATAAACTGGTCAATTCCAATTATGATAAAATTCGCAGGATATCCAAATGCCTCTTTTTGTTCGTCCGTTATCAAATAACGTTGCATAAAACCAACAGGTTCATCATCTAACTCTACGATGTAGGGAGCGACAGGTATCTCTCCATTTACTCTCGGTTCGTATTTATCTATCACTTGTCGTAACGTAAATGGTGCGTTCATATCTCCATAGAACTCTAACACTTCTTTTGTACTTAACCATTGAGACATGATTTCATAATCAGTATGTTGCATCTTTCTGATTGAGACAGAATTGATTTTCATATGTACCTCTCGCATTCATTCGTAAACGTCCAACGACTCGCGCTGGACGATTACTATGATTATAGATATAAGGTTAAGTTTTTCTCAACCGACTGGACAGAGTCGACTGGACTGAAGCGCTTGACGACCTGTCCCTTCCGGTCGACGAGGAACTTCGTGTAGTTCCATTTGATCTTCGACGACAGCAAGCCGGACTGTTCTTTCTTCAAGAACGTATAGAGCGGATGCTCATTTGATCCATTGACGTCGATCTTCTGAAACATCGGAAACGTCACGCCGTAATTCAGCTGACAGAATTCCATCGTTTCTTCCTGACTGTCGAACTCCTGCTGATTGAATTGATCGCATGGGAAGCCGAGCACTGTGACTCCTTGTTCCTCATATTTATCATAAAGCGCCTGCAGTTCGCCAAGTTGTTTGACGAGCCCGCATTTGCTCGCAGTATTGACGATCACGAGAACACGCCCCGCGTAGTCCTTTAGCGACACCGTCTCCCCTTTTGCGTTTTGCACATCGATTTCATATAACGTTTTCATCTCTGTCATCTCCTTTGCTGTCAGTATACGACATGGCGAAATCGATGTCGTTTTTAGCGGCTTGCAGATACGTTACCAGACAGAGCTTTCCCGATCGCTCAGTTTAATGACGAACGGGAGAATCAAGACGAACAAGAGACTAACATATCCGAGCGATAAGTAATGTTGCGAGTCTTTTGAAATGTATTGCTTCACGCCGCAGTTCGGACACGCTTTTCCATGTTTTGCAAATCCGACAGCAAGCACTTCTTTCGTTTTGAACTTATACTGGCAATTCGTACAACGTACCATCTGATCATCTCCTTCTTCCTTATTTACTGGTAGATTCAGGAAAAAGTTTCATGAAAATGAAGGTAACCGACATCTTACCTCATCGATTCTTCCCGGTCGCTTAACCGAATCAGAAATGGCAAGAACAGGACAAACAAGAGACTGATATTCCCGAGTGATAGATAAAATTGCGACTTTCGAGACATGTATTGTTTCACGCCACAGTTCGGACACGTCTTGCCTTTCCCATGTATTGCAACACTGACAGCGACTACTTCTTTTGTGCTGAACTTATACTGACAATTCGTACAGCGTGCCATGACATCATCCCCTTTTCTGTTATCTACTTAATGATTCAGGAAAAGGTTCCGTTGCGTCGATGGGTTGTAAACGCATTTTCAAAAATTCATAGCTTCCACCATTCGTCGCCTGTTGGAACCGTTCGACGGGAAGGAAGCCACTTTTCGTATACAAGCGAATCGCCCGCTCGTTGAATGTCGCGACAGCTAATTCAATTTGTTTAGGTGCATATCGGTCCATGATGAACGAAAGACCGGCTTCTAAAAATGCCACTCCATTTCCTCGGCCCGTCAAGTCTGGTCGCATGCCAAGCCCGACGTCAACGACGTCTGCGTTTGGTTCAAATACATAATAACCAATCAATTCTTCCCCATCCAACACAGCAAAATAATGTTCCGTTCGCTTTGCTGGATCGAGAAATTCTGCTAAATCTTCTTCGTCATTCGGCATATCATAAAATGCAAACGCCCCGTCATATTGCCACTCGTAGGCAATCTGTTCCGCCTGTCGTTGCGTCAGCGGTGAAAATGTATAGCTCATCAGGATTCAGCTCCTCTTCGGTTCCTCAACGAGATCGATTCTTTCGGTAGTCTAACAGTAGCGGCAATACATTTAATCCGATCGAGATGAACGTCAATACCCTCAGTGCCCGCTCCATGCCCGGTACGACGTCCTGTAACGCTGCCCAATCCTCCCGAGCCACGAATTCCGCAACGAGTCGGTATTCAGCACACAAAGTCAGTGCCGTAAAACTCAGTCCGAGCACCATCAGAAAACGATAGTCCTTACCAATCAAATAAAAGATGATATTCAGTGCCGTAAATCCAATCGCCAGTAAACCCAGTATAATCCACATCGTATCGTCTCCTCTCACCTCTCCTTTTTACTATATTTGGAATCCATTACTCGGTATTTCCGCCTAGAGTTGGATTTTCTGTCCGCTCAGCAAAATAACGCTCGAGCAGCCGATAATGGAGTAACGTTTCGACCAAACGGACGGTTTCGAGAGTTGCTGCAAAATCAACCTGTTCAAAATCCGTATGCTCGTGCAAATAACCGACAGATAAGCTAATGGGATGAGATAAACGATAAATCATAATTTAGAAAAACTAATTCGTCATCTTTAAATAATTCAAGATCAAAAAATCTCCAACATATTTCTAGATTTATTTCTGCATTCAAAAAATTTTTTCGAACAACTGTATATATGTATGAAAAATCATTCCGTTATTTTTTGAATGTAATGTTTACATAGGAAGTTGAAACATATCTTCTTAGACGAGCACATACTCTACTAAAATATATATTTAAATCATCTTTAGGTGTTAGAGACTATCGTGTATAGTTAATACATGATCTATATCTTTTAATTCACGTCTATCTACACTATATTGATCAAAAATCAAATTATAATAATTTAATTTTTGCTTAATTATTTTTTATAAGATATAAATTCATCTTTAATTCCTTTATGGTAAATTGCACCCAAAATTTCTACACCACAATATACTTTATTTACTATTAACCTCTTACCTCCTTTTGAAGCTAATTTAAAAAAAATTATTTTAATATGAAGTACATTATTACATAACTCTACAGATGTTTAAAAATTTATTCTTTGAAATTATTTTAAAAAGCTTTAAATTTAAAATAATAATTTTCTTTATTCTCATTAACAACAAAAAGGAAGATAATTTATGAATAATAAAATAGTAGAAAAATTCGAAAAAATAGTTGATGAAAAATGTTCTGAAATGAAGATTTGGGAATTTAATAGAGATGATGCACTAAGCATTGTTGGAGTAAATGCTGAAATTTTGTGGAACAAACTAAAAAAAGAAAAAGATATCCCCAAAAAAATTACAATGGCTAATGAAATATTTTATACAACCAACTGGTTAATAAAACAAATTCACTTAAGGTGTCTTATTGTAAACGGAAAAAATTTAAATGATTTATTAATAAGTGATTATCATAATTTAGTTTATGAAACTTTTGAGTCTGGAGGTATTCATGCTGCAATGTTTGAAATTTTCCCTTCTTTTTGGAATGGAATTTATGATTTAGATTTAAGAAACACAAATGAGAAAAAAATATCGTTTATATATAAAACTGAAAATATTGCTAAATTTGAAGCTATTAACGGTATAATCTTACACAAAAAAAATTTAGAGTTCCAAGAAAAGCATAAACAAATTATGTTGTCTGCTCCTAAAGGTAATTTAGAAAAATATTATAAGTTTATTGTTTCTGAATGGGTAGATTTACTATTTTCTATTAAAGAAGATTATAAAATTAGCGATTACTCGATTAAAGATTTAAAACTTGTTCTTAAATATTTATATTATGAAACTATAGTTAAAGACCGAGAGAACACTTTAAAAAATGATCCTTACAGTATTGAAATTTTATTATTAAACGAAAACTCATGGAAAGAACAAGTTGTAGGGGTAAAAAAAGAATTGATTATAAAAATTTTAGATGATCTAACATTTACTTCATTGGATTACGCTACTCAAAAAAAATCTAATCCATTCCTTTCTCCAATTTTTACACTTAATAATAGCAAAGTCTTAATACCTCATTTTATTTTTCAAAATTCAATACAAAGAAATATTTTAACTTCTTTAATTAGGAAATATGAAGAAGCAAATTATGATTCTGCTCTAAGGATTCACTTAATAACAGACCCAATAACTTTATTTATAAAACATCGATTTATACACTTAGAAATTTATGAAGAAGTCGCAATAAATGGGTCTGATATTGATTACATTATTTACGATAAAATTAAGAGTAACGCTATAATTTTTGAAATAAAATCTTTCTCTGAACCTATAACGGCTTTAGAAATTAAAAATAAAGATAAAGATATTAGAAAAGGAATTCAAAATCAATTAAAAAAACACAAGGAATATTTAGAGAATACTGATAATTTACTCTCGTTACAATCTCAAATATCAGTACCTAAGTTAAGCAACTTGCATTATTTTTTGTTAACACAAACTACTATAGGAAGTGGAGAAGTTGACCGGAGTGAATTCAATACTATAAATGTCGAATTGTTAATAAAATGTTTGGTAATGTCTAATGGTGATTTAGAAGTTTGTTCGAAATTACTAAATTCTAATGATTTATTACCAAAAGAACAAATTGATTATGAAATTATATCAAAGAAATACAATATTGATGATGAAATAGAAATTTGTATAGAAGGAATCAAATTTTTAGACTTCTCGAATTTTTCTCTGTAAATAGTAGCTTAAAATAATTACACCAGTTTAAATTAAATTTGTATTTCTTTCGTAAAAATAATCAATAAGTGAACCACACACCTTGAACTGAACCAAAAAAGTTAGACAATAAATCATTTTCATATAACCACTTATGTTCGTTAAGATTGTGTTCTTTTTCCGACGCAAACCATAATACTGATAAAACTATAATATACATTTTTTGTACATATTCATATGTGCTTTAATATCAGAAGAGGATACTTATCTATATGGCAGTATATCTTGTGTGCCCCTGTGTCTACCATGCAAAGTGTGTAATGAATAGGCTTCTAGGTGCCCTTTATGCGATAAATATCCATAAAATTATGTAAGTGAGTAGAAAGAAGACATTGTTCCTTGTAAAAAAACAACTAGCCATTAATAGACATGTCTTTGAAATCAAATCTGTCGTCGAGACGCTAACGACAGGTAGTCAAGTCTATCCAATGCTCAAAACATGCTGTACGAAAAAAATCAATGTCATCCTTCCAACTCATCGCCATATCACCACGAATAAAAATATCATCTTTGTTTTCGATTAAATAACGGGAAAGGGATAGCCTATTTCGCGAATTCCAGTCATCATACCTCATGACTTAGCCCAACCTGTTTTTAGATTCCTTTACAGGGATTATTTATCATATTTACCTAATTTGTCTAAATTAAAAATGTTGTAATCTCCTAAATTATTCTTTATTTTTAAAGAATAACGTATTAAGGAGCATTGAGAATGAATGAATGGGTAAAAGGTGGCATTGAAATATCTTCTGCAATAGGTGCTGTATGGGCAGCGGTTGCAGCACGAAAGTCAGCGAGTGTTAGTTCTAAACAGCTAGAGCATCAAATTGTTCAACAAGAAAAAATAGATTTACCTCGGCTAGTTCCTCTAAATACTTTTATACAAACAGAAGTATTAAAAATGAATAGCGATTGGAAAAAAATAGACTCTTCTTTAATAAATAATAATGTTGAAACAGAGCAAACCTCAGTAAAAGAATTAAAATTAAAGGAAAAATTCAGTTCTTATCCACTCTCTTTAATTAATACTGGAAAAATGTTTGCTCTAGATGTTAAATATAATTATGTATTAGAAGGTGGACGAGATTCAATTAATGAATATCTTTTTGACGATATAAAACTAAAAGTGCTGGACCCTGAAAAAGGTCAGCTAGAAAGTGATGAGTTCGAGTTTTTATTTTATCAAGACTATAAGGGGTATAACGGTAACAGGACAATTGATAATCAAATCATTACAGTAAAACCTTATACTAGATATATACCAATTATTAAAAGTGAAGAAAAAGTAGAGTTATTAATCCCCTCTTATTTCGTATTATTAAGCAACATTTATATAAAAAGTAACTGGATTCATCAAAGAAATTCATTAAAACGTCCACAATTAATACTTACCATTATATATACCGATCAATTCTATCAAGTTCATACGCTTGAATACAGAATGACTTTAAGTCTCAAACAAATCCGTACACGGGGATTTGAGTCAGAATATATCGAAACATGGGTAGACTTTGAACTAATAAAAGCTGAAATAAATAACAAGCCCACCTAAATTGGTGAGCTTGTTTTTTTTACACTCTTACTCTTACTTTTAAAAATGTGTTCCAGGTAGTTACGCCTACAAAACCATGTGCATCAAGTTTCTTTCGCTTCTGGTACGCACTGACCTTCGTTCCTGTCTGTTTGTCGTATTTCCGCGTTGAGTACGCTCCATGTCTTTCTACCTCATCCCTTTTGCTCCGACATACAACGATTTTCCTGGATATGGCACAATATCTTTCCCGCCCCATGTAAAGGCAAGGCGTTGACCCTCCTTGTGCGCCTTCTTGATGTCAGTGCGGTCATAGTTGTTTAGTCTATTCTCATACACTTTATCTTTTTGTCAGCTAATATAAAGTCGAGCGTCTGCTGTTAACTAAAAGATACCAACGCATCATTTGAGATGCTCCTATGTTGACGTTTGTGCGTTGCTCAGCTTTTGTACAACGTTCCGTATACCAGAATTTCAATCCCGTTCTTGACCAGATACCCTTTTCATTTAAGTACGAGTTGTAACGATTTCGGCGCATGTCGCTAAAGAATTACGACGGATCTGAGTCGAGTAACGGTATGACAGTATGCGGATGGGCTGGCGGAACGACGAGGACTTGATCTGTCTCAGTGTCTCCGGTGCCTACCTCTGGCACTCGGGTCTACGAAGACGGCATATCGAGACGATCAAAGCCGCCGAACTCCCGAAGATTACCCTGCACGGACTACGCCATACGCATGCCTCGCTCCTGATGGAGATGGGCGTCCATGCCAAGGTCATCCAGGAACGACTCGGTCATGCCGATGCAACGTTGACGATGGATACGTACGCTCACATATTGCACACTATGCAATCCGATACGGCGACGCAATTCGAACAGCTTTTGAAATGCAAAAAACCGCTCAAAAGAGCGGTTCGTAGGAAATTTACGATTTTCGCAACAAGCGTGCAATACGATTTCGGCAAATACTAGAAATCATTTAAGCCTGCGGACGTTTCCGACGCAAACCATAATA
>NZ_DGYQ01000036.1:0-62829 GCF_002396765.1 Exiguobacterium sp. UBA5002 | reverse complement strand
TTTCCGACGCAAACCATAATATTGATAGAACTACTGAACTTTTTTACTATGTCGATAGATGTTTTCATATGTCACCAGAGAAGGGCTTTATGAATTATCACTTCGACTAGCGTCTGTTAGAAACTGTGCAATCAGGTGTGCAATGAGCTTTCTTATCCCTTACTGTGCAATATAAAGCGTTTCTCTCCTATGAATACGAGGTAAATACTCAATAATCTTATAGTGTGTATCGGCTCGTCATGGGAACGGGAGGTCATCTACAGATGAAGATATTACTGCTCGGAGAGAATCAATTAGCAATCACGGGAGAAGTCTCTGAAATCAATCATGTCATCGAGACGTTGACTGTAGGGAGTCAGGTCGATCTATTACTAAAGACGTCATGCATGAAAAAAATAAACGTGATCCTTCCAAGTAAAAAGGAAGCAATCACGCATGAGCAGGTTACTTTTGTGTTTGATTAAACGGGAAAGGGGAGGTCCCCTTTCGCGAATTCCAGTCACCACACCCTCGCGACTTCGCCCGACCTTCCCCTGGATTCCCTTGTGGGAGTTTTAATCATATCATTAATATCCTTTATTTACCTTTTTAATAATTATTGTATTATTTGGGATTATTATTTATATTTTAATAAACAACTGATTCAATAATAAGTTAAAAAGGAATGGACTTACGATGACCAAATTTATAGAATATGCAACGCTAGCGGTTACATCAATTTCAGCCATTGCAGCTGCATGGGCAGCAATCGCCACTTCGTCTGCAGCAAAATCTGCAAAAAATTCCGCCCAAACCAGCGCGAAACAACTGAAAACACAAATTGAAGGAGAAGCAAAAATTGAAAGACCAAGGTTGGTACCTTTGAATGAAAAAGTTTCAACAAGGATTTATCACATATTTTCAGATTGGGATATAGAGAGTAATAAGCGTCATAGTAATTTCACTGCTAATGACTCAATTAGCCGATTCTCTATCCCTATCATCAATACAGGGAAATCGTTTGCGATAGATATTAGATACTCTTTTTTTTATTATGGTGGCATTAATGGATTTAATGATTATTCAAACGAAGAAATTATCTTAAAACTAAAAAATCCTCAGTTAAAACAAATTGATGCTAAGTCTTTTGAATTTCACGCTTCGCACCTCCGTCATTCAATGATTGATGAGGTGACGAGTACTCAATTAATCGACACTAAACAAAAAATTGAATATATTTCATTAATAGAAAGTCACCAACTAAATCAAATTAATTTACCTAAGTATTTTATAGTTTTATGTAATGCATATCTCTTAAAAAACGAGTTTATAGAGCAAAACATGAACCTACCTACCCTAAATTTACTTATCAAGTATAAAGATCAATACAATACTGTACATAAAGATACATATATTATGCGATTGAGTAAAAAAAGTATAATAAGAGACAAGAGTACTAATCATTTTGATTTATGGATTGATTTTGATTTTGTAAAACCAAAGAATTCACAGAATAAAAAAAGCCTACCAACAAAGGTAGGCGATTGATTAAAACAACATATTCCAAGTTGTTAATCCAATTACACCATCGATAACTAATCCTTTTCTCTTCTGATACGAGCGGACAGCCTTCGTCGTAGCCGCATCGAATTGACCAGTGACCGGTACCTTGACCGCGTTCTGAATCCGTGTGATGTCTTTCGTCTTCATCCCTTTCGCGCCTTGATAGAGTGCAGCACCTGGGTAATCGACGATGGCTTCTTCCACGTCGGATTTAGTGACTGGTTTAGTTGCCGGTTTTTTGACGATCAGTTCATTTCCTTTGATGATCGTCGTGCCGTTTAGCTTATTCCATTTCTGCAGTTCATCGACTGAGACATCGTATTTCTTCGCGATACCGATCAATGTGTCCCCGGTGACGATTTTATGCGTGGACGATTTTCCGGTAACAGGAACACTTGTTACTGGTTTTGCGGTACCATTTTTGGTATTTGGTGGCTTTTTACCTGCCCGTAATTGTGCGATAGTCAGCCCGAATGTGTACTCGAGGTGCGGCGCATCGCGGAATCCACGCCAATCCCCACCCCACTCGAATCCGAGTTTCTTTGCGATCCGGACGATTTCTTTCCAATCTGCTTCCCCGTCCCGGTCGTAGTCCGCGGATTCAGACCACGTGACTTCTAATCCGCTCGGTGTATAGAGTGCGAAGTCGATTGCGAGTCCATAGTTGTGGTTTGAATACCCGCCTGGTGCGTTCGTGACGATCTTCCCGGCTTTCGTACGTCCTTGTGCATACAAGGCGTCCTGTTCTGCTTTCGAACGGTACGCTTGTGTGATACAGACGGGAACGCCCTGGGCATGTGCGAGTTTGACGAGTTGTTTCCCCATTTCGCGGACGACCGGGTTGAGTCCCGGATCGTCGAGTTTACGGTTTGCTTTTTCTTGTACGATTTGAAGTGATACAGTCATGGATACGTCCTCCTTATAATGCCTTGTCTTGTTCTTTGTCGTCCTTGACCTCAGCAATACTCAGCTCGCTTGAAATCGGCTTCACTTGTTCTTCTTGCGTAGCTGCAGTCTCGATAATAGAGTCAACGGCTCGTGGTTCCTTCTCACCTTGCAATTGTGTCAAGGCATCGACCATTTGTTGTGGCATTGGTACGTTCAATAACGCTAGGTTCTCCGTTACGGATAAACCTTCACGTGCGATGTAATAATAAAGTGCTAGCGTCCGAACGATTGGTAAACCGCCATTGATCAACTCATCAAGTAAAACCGCGATAATAATAACGATAAAGACGATACCCTTTCGGATACCGCCCCAGAACATGACGTCGCTATTCACGCGCTTATGTTTATACGCTGCTAAGAATCCAGTTAAATAGTCCACGATCATTAAAAACACTAGAATCTTCAATGCAGCGTCCCATCCTCCAAATAATGCTGTTACTACAGTACCTAGTACTGCAAATGCACCTTCGATTAAATGATGCGTTCTCATACCATCAACTCCTTTATCAGATAAAAAAACGCCTTGTTTGGGCGCTATCAATTACTAAGTATTAAATTAATCGGCACTTAACCTGTAATTAAATCACCACGGTTTTCCTGGATCAAATATGCATCAATGCTTACTTTTAAGTCTGGTCGTTTTGAAATGACATAGTCATAAGTATATGCACCGTCAATGATGCGTTGTCCTAAATACGCCCCCATTATAGTCCACCTCCCATCATCAACATGTCATCGATTGCAGATTGCATAAGTGCCTGTTGTTTTTTCAGTTGAGCGATTTCTTCATCCTGCGAGAGAGGACGAACGACGTACTCATAGAATAGTTTTTTGTTAGCGTCAACTTTTAAAATAGGATTTTTCCCATCGATTACTTCCGGTTGCGGAACATTATCGACCAGTAACCCTTTACTTAACAATTCTTGTTCGGATTTACCAAGACCAAACTCTTTATCGAAAGGCATATAATGAACAAGCCCCGTGTTTCCATTCTCTAATACTTCAACAAAGATCATCTTTAATATCCTCCTTAAGCTAGTGTGTAGTACGTGTTTAAATCAATTTTGCGAAGTTTACTGTTCCCAATTAAAGTTACTTTTTTGGTTGCTGGATCAACATGGAGTCCGCCATAAGAGGTTGTACTTCCTTGGAAGTAAGATGCTACTAATCCTAAATCGGTAGTGTTGAATTTTTTAACGATTCCGCCCAAATAAGTAAAGACGAATCCATTCACAGCATATAAATGAATCGGTATACCTTGAGGAGAAAGAAGCGCATCTAGAGGAACTTCCGCTTGCTTCACTAAGTCTTTATTGTATTTAACAAGATAATTGGCATATGGCGAAGTTGGATCTACTCGAATCATGTAAATATTCCCTTGATCATCTGAAATTACCGTATTTTGATATCCACCAGACACTAAATTAGTAGTGGCGACTCTCGTCCCAATACTGTTATAGGTGACAAGGTAATTATTTGCGTCTACGATAACCGCCCCAGAGTTTGGCATCGATGCAATCGCCTTAGGGGCTCCTTGATATGACATTCCCGACCAAATACGAACGCCCGTTTTTGAGAAACGGTGTATATTTAATGCACTTCCACCGTTCCACCCTACGCCATATAAAATGTCTTTTGTCACGTTATCGGCTCCTACACATTGTGCGGAGGTATAGTAATAACTCCCTGAATTCGAACCTGTTTGGAATACTAATCCCGAATCACTATAAATGCGTAATTTTCCGTTAGTGCTATCTGACGTACCGACTCCAACGACCTCAGAATTGGCAGCGAGATCAGTACCGCTACTTTCCCCACTAAAAGTAGATGACGTTCCACCAGCACCGTTGGAAGGAATTTTATAGAAGATAAGATTGCTCAGAGCCCAAACATAATTGGTTGTTTGCCCTGTATACCCAGCAGAAAAACCAACTTCCCAATCTAGTCTTCCATTGCCTTTCGTCGTGACGACTTTTATAGAACTTTCGTCATATTCAGTTCCTGCGCGATACTTTCCTCCACCATAATTCCCACCATGATCTCGAATATTTAACATATTTATACCTCCGATACGAGCGCACCATCTGCATCATACGAGAGCGTGTTAGTGACAGTCTTTCGGACTGTCGTTCCGTTCAGCTCGTAAGATGTGATGGTTCTCGTCGTATAACTTGGACTGATACCTCCTGAGAGGACGGACGTCGCAAATAGTGTATTATCTGACTTCCGCCGATAAGTAATCGTTGTAAAAATACCGTTAGAATCTTTGTTTGATTTAATGACTTTTAAATCATCCGTCATATCAGTCAACGTTCCTACCTGTGAGGTATTCTTCGTAACTTGATCTGCTACAGTTTTAACTGCTTTTGAAGTCGCTGCTAAAGTTTCACTTGTACTATCTGTTGCATTTGAAAGCTGCACTCTTCCTTTTTTCGCAACAGTTGCATCCTCTAGTTGAGATGGATTTAGCTTTCCATCTGTTCCTAACGTAGCAACTCCACCGGGGACTCCTAATTCTGAATCGTCTATTTTGTTTACTAGTTCTTCATGAGCAGCCTCTATTCCAATTTCCCACCGATTGATATCCCCTTCTGTAACAGGGTCATTTCCTTTCCAATCTGTTTTTGCTGTGTAACTCAAGCCTTCACCTCCCAAGTGAACACGAAATCAATCAACTGATCCCCGGCAATCGCGACATCAATCGACTTCGCGTTGATCAAGTTCTGATTCTCGTCATACGCTTTGATGGATGTCACCCGTGAAATACCGCTCAAGCTATGTGCTTTGACCGTGACAAGTGGTCCTTCCGCTACGATGCTATCCTTCTGAACGATGATGGCGTCATTGAGTTTGATGGTCTGGATGCGTCCTGCTAAGTCTGCCGCNNGCAATTCGTGATAGATAGGTCGTCTGTACGGTCATACAATCACCTCATTTTCTGATTTGAGTACTGCCTGACCAATACGCCACTCGTTTACTTTCCGGTACGTCCGCGCCGTGATCCGGACTCGGTCCACGATGCGTAGACTCTCCGCTGAAGATAGTCGTAAGACCATCTCGAGATGCGACGGTTTCACTTTCTGAATAGCTTCTCGCATGTCAGAAAAATTTTTCATTCCTTCGACCGGGAAGTTAATCCAGAAGGCGTATTCGTTCGGGATGTTCTCGACTCTCGAGATGAATGCTTCTAAGTAGCTGTCGACGATTGTCTCGATCAATCGTTCATTCGGTGTCGCGCCCTGCCCAATCTTGGACTTGATACGTTTTCGTCGCTCTTCTTCCGTCCCGTCTGACGACTCGACACGGTAATCGCGTTCCCATAAGGACAGCGCCCAGGTTGCTCGTTCGAGATCCAGTTGTGCCTCGAGTTCTTCTTGCAATGCCTCGATGATTATCAATTCCTTCGCTTGCGCTCCATAGATGGATTGCCAGACAGCCGATTGACGATAGACCGGATAGACGTGCTCAAACAATCGTTCCTTCAATTCCTCTTCATTCATGGAGATTCACCATGCCTTGTGTCACGACGCGGTCGCCCGGAACGAGAACGTTCGTCGCTGAACCGTTCAACGTCAATCCGGTATAATCGACCACACCGTCGATATCAATCAATAGGGCGCCGACCTTCGCATAGTTGACGCGGAAGTCGACCACGTCATTCGTTTCCCACGCCAGTTGGTTCAACTCTTCTAAGTACACGGCCATCTTCTCTGTGAACTGCGATTGGACGGATTCGAGCGAGACGCCTTGTAATTGCAACGTCGCTGTCACCTGCAGCGGCAATTCCTCTGAACCGACGACCGTGACCGTCGCACCGATCGGCGCATCACCTTTTCCGCGTCCTTCTCCTGCTACTGGGTCAATCTTTTCTTTGACGGCAGCAACGATTTCAGCGGTCGGTTTCTCATAGGTGATCGTCGTAATCAAGACTTTCACGGTACCGCGTCCCGCCCAGAGCGGGATGACTTTGACTTTCCCGACGCCGTCGACACCGAGTGCCCACGTCACGTAATCGCCGTCATTCCCTCCTCCACGTTCTTCTGAGACATATGCAAAGTAACGGGAACGATAACTGTCGTTGTCTTCTTCCTCTGCACCGAGCATCGCGGCGACGGGATTCGTCACCGTGTTGATGCCGATGTCTGACGCAAGCTGAATCGCACCAGCTGGTACCCGACCAATTTCACCCGCTTCGATCGCCACGACTTCAATCGAGAGTCGACCACTTTCCGGAATGATACGTTCAGTCTGGTCGAGGATTTCAAACTCAATTGCTTCCTCGTCTTCCCGAAGAACGACGGTCGAGAATGTGGTATCCGCTGGAATGACGTTTCCTGGTGCTCCTTCGACGTCAACAACCGCTCGAGCGGGTTGTGCCTCGATTCGGGAAAGTGTCGGTACCCGGTTCAGGACAACACGATCCAAGTCCTCGTCTTCCGCTGTACTCGCGAAGGACGCCCGCATGATGTTCTGCATGTAGAGACGCTGCATCGCGAGTTGGTTCGCCACCGGTGCTTGTGCGTCGTAGATGTATGAACCTTCCCGCCGGTCCCATTTCGGATCGGTCATGCTGAGCATCCGGTCGAGGATGACGTCCTCATCTTCTTGCAGTGGTGCCGGGAGATCAGGTAGATCCAATAGATTCGCCATCTGGTCCTTCCTCCTTTAGTTGTTCTGTCGTCGTCGTTTCGCCGACGATCGTATTCAAATCAATCGTCGCCTCGAAACGCCGTTCTACTTTGATGACATCGACCTCGTCGACCGAGACGATGCGGTCATCATAAACAATCGCATCCATCAAGCTATCCGCGATGAACAAGCGCTTGACGTCGTCTGAGACGTCGAGACGCATGTCATCCTTCGCCTCGCACCCGTAATCCTCCGAATAGATCGGATAGGCATCCCGCGGTGTCAGGATCATCTTCGAGATGACGTTTTTAAGTCCCTCGATGCCGTCGTCAACAAGGATTTCGTCATTCGAGCCTTTCACGAACTCGCCTGTCTCGAAATCAAATAGCGGGGTCAACATGCCCCCCGCTTGTTCCACCTCTTCTTCGGCATAGACATCATCCACGTCGACTTCCGGTAATAATCCTTCTTGTTCTTCTACGTCCGCCATTTCGTCACCACCATCCATTTTTCTGTCCGGTTCCGGATCGGCATCAACAAGACGTGATCTCCTGCTGCAGTCGTCATCGGATCGAAGACGTCTGCACGTGCCACCCGTTTCTCATCGATCATGAAATCCGTTGACGAGCGGGTACCGACGTAGCCACCTTGTCGCACCGGTTGTAACACCCACTGGGCACCGCTGGCTCCGGTATCGCTGATTGCCTGCAGGATGACGAGCTCTCCTTTGACGAAGAAGTGCGCATCCATGACGAAGGCGTCCGCGTCCCGTTCGCCGACACCTGAAATGTTGACGACGAGCGGTTCGACTTGGACGACCGTCCCGATCAGGATATGTTCTTGTGATGTCGTTGGTGTCAGGAACAGCTGACTGAAACGGGTAGCTGGATCTTTCATGCTCGTCCCTCCTAGAAGTTGATGTACGTGTGCGGATTGACCGCATGGCTCTTGCTATAGGTCCACCGACCACGGTGGAGTTCGAAATGAAGATGCGGCCAATCCGACCAACCGGTGTTCCCGACATAGCCGATCGTCGTGTTCACCGTCACCTTTTGTCCGACTTTCACCTTAGGCTTCGCATGGATATGAGCATAGACGCTCTCCCACGTCTGACCATTGACCGAATGGACGATGTAGACGACCCAGCCATACGACGTCGACCAGCCTGATCGTGTCACGGTACCGTCCGCGACTGGATGCAAACGCACCTTTCCGGTCTTCGCGCGGTCAATCAGGATATCGATCCCGAAATGACCGGCTGGTGTCTTGAATTGCTTGCGTCCCATCCAGCCACCGCTCATCGGACGGACGAATGCCTTGTTCGATTTTGAAGGCGACGTCTTTCCATTTTGAATCCGGACCTTGTAATGCGAGCGGATCTTATCCCACTCGCCTGCCTTTTGCCGGGCATCCGCTCGACCCAGTCCTTTTTCGAGGATGCTGATCTCGACGTCCCGCCGTCCGAACGGGATGCTTTCCTTTGCCGGGAGTCCCATGTCAATCCGTTTGCCTTTGATGGCACCCCCGATGTCTTCCGCGAGATAGATGCCGCTGTATTCCGGTTTCGCCCGACACTTGATATAGACGACGGAACCCATCGGTATGAGCTTCGGGTCGACGGCGATGCTTCGCTTCGTCTTGAACTTGTTGCCGGATGCGGTCGTCCCAGTACCGTTGATGCCTCCTAGAGCGGGGTTATAAGCTGTCGCGACCCAACCCTTGCTGAACTTCAAGCGGATGCCTTTAATCGATTCTGTGGTGTTGCCGAGACCGTCCTGTTTCTTCTGGACGTCCGGCTTCTCATAGCTAATCGACGGCAACGAGGTGCTCACGACGGCGTCCGCGTCCATGACGACATGATTCGGGTAGATCTCATATTTCACGTTGTCGAAGTAGTACCCGTGTGCAATCAAGTCATCCTTCGATTTGATATAGGCGTAATCACCGGAGAAGAAGCGCTGCGTCCCTGACGTCGCAACATGACGAAACGAGCGGGTCACCTTCGACCGGTTCTGTCGATCGAGAGCTTTCTTTGCTTCCCGTCGTGCATCGGCATCGTTCGTCGCATCACTCTTGATGTAGGTCGAGAGCCGTCCGTATTTCTTGATGCTCGACGCACTCTTCGCAATGCCATCCGCTCGTCGTTCGCGGTTCCGTGCCCGAACATAGTTCTTCCGGTCCTCGTTCGAACGCTCGACTTGCGCGTCCGTGATGCCTTCGCTGAGGACGGGCACGTTCTTCGGTCGACTCCGCTCGTAGACCTTCAGCCCGTTGTCGTAGCGGATCCAGTACGACTTCTTCGTCTTCTTCTTGTCTTCCGTCAGAAGAGAAGCAAGGACGGAATAATAGCTGTCGTATTTATCCGCGCGGTAGTCGAGCGTTTGGCGATGCGTATACTTCCCAGCTGGTAGCAGTTTCGGTTTGATGCCGGCTCGTCTACAGATCGTGTCGATCGCCTTCCGTGTCGTCGTGCCCTTCTTGAAATAGAAGTCGTCCTTGTTCTTGACGAGATAGAGCAGCGGATCGTACGCGGTGATGTTGATCACGCGATCCTTCCGCTTGATGACGAAGATGTGACCGAAGAACCAGAGTCGCTTTCCTTGCCGAACGGAGATATGTGCCCCATCCAGTTCCGGTAACCCGGACACGCGCATCAAGTCGAGGGACAGTTTGACCGCCGCTTGCGAGACGCTGTCCTCGAGCTTGATCGGGATGATGACGGATTCACTGACGTCATACTTGGAATCGATGTAGACGCGGAGATCAGCCATAGTACAACACCATCCCTGGATAGAGTCGGTTCGGGTTCTTGCCGATCGTCTTCTTGTTACGGGTGTAGAGCGTCCGCCAATTGATCTTCAGCCGTTGAGCGATGACCGTCAGTGAATCATTCCGCTTTACGACGTACTTCTTCGGTTTCGAACTCTTCTTCGTCGTTTTCTTCTTCGTGGATTTCCCACGCTTCGACGAGCCTTTTCCTTTTTTCTTCAATTTGCTGACTTTCGGGTACGCGTATTCCTCGAAGCTGATTTCGAACTCGAGATCAGCTTGTTTGGCCGATCGTCCGAGCTTCGGTTTATCCTGCCAGGAACGATAGGAAAGGATGCGACAGCGCATCGTCTGCTTCGTGTCCGTGATGGCGAGAGTCACGACCTCTTGTTTTCCTTTGATGCGACGTAACGATGCATCCAACGTCCGTGGCAGTACGAAAGTCCCCGTCTGATACGTCCGCTTCGTTCCCGGAAAATGACTCGTCAGGGAGAACGTCCGGAGTCCGGTCGCCGTGATGAAGGAATACGTCTTCCCGCGGATCCCGTCGTGCGATTCTGTTTTCTTGTCTCCCCCGGATAACCCAAGACCCGGAGGCGTGACGGGGAACGTAAGTGTTCCTTTACTATGCTTGATCGTAATCAATCCAACATCGCCTCCAAGTTATGTGTCGGTAGGTTCCGGTCCAGTTCTTCCATCTTGTCTGCGATGAACGCCATAAATTGCAAGCCCATTTGCTCGAGCTTCGCTGGATCATCGCTTAAAGCGCCTAAATCGTCTGGACGGATATGCACGTTGAAGACGTTCTGCGCTTGCGTATTCTGCGACTGGTTGACTTGATTCGTGATGCGTTTGCCCGTCGCGGACGGTAATGCCTGCCTAGATTGCGTTTTGAATGGCGCCACTACACCTTGGCTAACAACGGTCTGTGCCATTCGTTGGAGAGCAGGGATACGTTGTTTCATCCCTTCCTCATGACCACGCACTGTGTCCGCGCCGATCGGAATGATTTTCTTCGCGGGTGAGTTGACGCCAAGCCCTTTCTTCATCCAACTCGGAATCATCGTTGTCAATTCAGACACCTTATCTGAAACCCAAGTGAATCCACTTCCCATACCATCCACAAGACCGNNCGGATAATACTTTTCCCGACTGAACTCAGGTCAATGTCCTTCAAGAATTTGACCGCAGCATTCCAGCCGTCGTCAATAGCCGTCTTTACAAATTTCATTGCAGATGAAATAACATTTCCGAAACTAGAGAACTTTTCTGAAATAATCCCGGAAATTGTTTGTGTTACATTTCGGAAAATATTGGTAATCGCACTCCATGTCGATCGAATCAGCGAACTTGCCGCGTTCATAGAAACACGAATAGACGTTCCTATAAAATTAAATCCTGACTTGACAGCTGACAGTATAAGATTTATTGCTGATTTTATTATATTTATATAACTTTTAAACATATTCATAATAAAACCTCGTACAGCCGAGAGGACATTAGATATATTCGATTTCACAAAATTGAACCCATTGACAGTCGCATTTTTAATACTTGCAATTCCTCCAGAAAAGAACGCCTTTATAGCGCCCCAAAATCCTGAAATGATTCCTTTCCCACCCGCAGCCAATAAGCGGAAGCCGCCTAGAACTCGCCCAACGAGCAATAAGTTGACATAGTTCCAAATAAATTGAATCGCTCCGAAAAATGATTGCTTGACGCCTTCCCACATTTTCTTAAAATCACCAGTAAACAATCCTGAGAAAATTTTTGTTATTCCCAAAATAATATTTAGTCCACCTTGAAAAATACCTTTGATATTAATCCAAATTCCCTTAATGATGAACAAAGCAATTGGCATGAAAAACTTAACTACATTAACAATAAATTGAAAAATATTTTTAAACGCTTGCATCAGTTGCGCTCCATCACTCTGCCAAAAAGCGCGAATTTTCGAGAAAATTGACTTCGCTATATTAACGATAGCCGTGGATGCGCTCGAAAGTGTCGATCGAATCTTGCCTGTGATGGAGAGTACCTGTGCGATTGATCCATTTGAGAGACCTAATCGACTCAAGATGTTTTTTGATGCTCCATCATTTCCGACCAACGACGCAAAGACACCTTTGACCAAGGTGCCGAACTGTTTGAACTTTTCTTCTGCGGTCTTCGCTGCATCTTTCAGGAACAAAATCTTATCCCGGAAGGCGTCAATCTGTTCATGATTGAAGTGCGCGCTGATCATAATCTTCCGCGCTTTTACGAAGTCTCCTGACAACATGGCTTTCAGACCTTGAATCCCACCGCGAAACTTGTCGGAATAGGTCCATGCTGCCTTGAATCCTCCGATGAGTAATGCGATGGTACCGACGACCGCTCCGATTGCTAAGGCGACTGGCGCAATGAACGGTGCCATGAGCGCGAATCCTTCGACCATCATCGGCAGTAACCCGACAAGAATCGCAATCCCTCCACCGAGTACTAAGACTCCCGCTAGAATGGCAGCACTCGTAGCAATCATCGTCTTCATCGGTTGCGGCAATTGGTTGAATGCATTAACGAGACTCGTGATGACCGTCGCCGCAGATCGAATCGGACCTTTCAGTCCATCCCCGAGAGCGATTTGAGCGGACTCCGCTGCACCCGTCATCTCTTCTAACGCACCTTTCAAGTTATCTTTCATCTTGTCCGCTGCTTCTTTCGAGGCTCCGGCACTGTTCTCTAACGACTTCGTCATCTTGTCGATTTCGCTCGGTCCAGCTCGCATCAAGGTCAGAAATCCGGAAGCGGCTTCAGTACCAACCAATTGAGCCAATGCTGCCAGTTGCTGCGCATTAGTCATGCCTTCAAAAGAACTCTTCAGATTTTTGATCAATCCAGAGATACCGACAAACTTTCCTGATGCATCCGTAATGTTGATGCCAAGTGTCGCCATCATTTTGCCAGTCTCTTCCGATGGTTTCAGCAACGCAAGAAGTCCGCCGCGTAATGTGGTACCGGCTTGTTCACCTTTCATTCCTGCATTGGTCAAGAGACCAATTGACGCTGCCGTCTCTTCTATGCTGACACCTAATGCCGCTGCAGGTGGTCCTGCATACTTCAGAGCGTACTGCATATCTGTGATGTCAGCAGCCGTACGGTTCGCTGTCTCTGCTAAGATATCGGATACGCGACTTGCTTCGGATGCTCTCATACTCCAAACATTGAGCGTGGAAGCTACGACTTCAGCCGTTTGTGCCATGTCTGCACCCGATGCTTCTGACGCACTGATGACTCCCGGCATCGCAGAAAGAATCTCTTTCGTCGTCATCCCAAGCGCGGCTAGCGATTCTTGTCCAGCCGCTACCTCTGTCGCACTCTTTGAAGTAGCCGCACCAAGTTCGAGCGCGGATTGTCTCAGACGATCGAGTTCACCACTCGATGCACCCGCAATGGCACCGACACGACTCATCTGTGCGTCAAAATCGACTCCAGTCTTCACTGCCATACCTAGTCCAGCGGCGACACTTAATCCCATGAGTGAGGCGGCGCCACCGACTGCAGTCAGTGATCCGGATGCTCCTTGCAGGCGTTCGAATGTCGTTTGTGTCTGTCTCGCATCCTCTTGCATGTTGCGCATCGAGCGGCTGACGCGTCCAGAGACCTCCGTGAACATATCACGCAGGATGATGGATGCCGTTAATGTCTGATTGCTTGCCATTCATCATTCCTCCCGTTCTTCCTCTTCCGCGTCGATGATGATCTGTTCGGATGCCATCAAGAACAGCTTCACGTTATAGGGCGCATTCCAGAAATCTTCCGGTCTGACTTGCTTCCGTTGCCAAAGGACGTGCGCCCAGCGGAGTTCTGCATCTTCACCTTCGAGGATGCTCGTCTTTACTTTCCCATCGCACCATCTGGCTCATCGAGTCCAGACAAGGCAATGACTTCCCGTGAAGCATCCGCGAGACTGACTGTTCCGAACAGTTTCGGGATGATCAATTCTGGCAGCGGAACCGGTAGTCCGAGCTTCGATGCGAGTTCCGGACTCCGGAATGACATTGGCGTTCGACGTGAATCGAGTGCCTTGTCGACGATCAAGCTGTTGTACTTCAGTTCATCAAGTTCTTCCGTGATTTGACCACGTGGACCATGCTTCTTTTTAATGGCTTCTTTCCGGATTTTGCTTTCTTCATCCGCGTTGAGGGCAGTAATCGGAATCTCGAACCATTTTCCGTCAATCGACATCATCTTGACGCTTCCTGCGCGGCGATTCGAGATGTCGATGTCCATCAAGTCGGACAAGGAGACGTATTTCTTCTCCTGTACCACCTCGTCCTGTGATGCTTCGTCTACTTCATGTGCGTAACGGTCTGCTGTTTCCATGAATATGTATCCTCCTCTGAAATTGAAATGAAAAAGGAGACCGAAGTCTCCTTTATGTCCGTCTTATAGGAATTTGTAATCGTCCGCCGTGAAGGCGAGATCCGTGTCACCCGTATCTTTGACCTTGAAGTTGACCAAGTCGACCTCATCGAACGTGACGCCCATCAATGCGATTTTTTCTCCACGGAGATCCGGGTCGCGTAATTCGAAGATGAGCGTCCGCGGAGCATCTGGGTCATCCAAGATACTACGACGGAATTCCGCAATCTTTTCTGTCCAGTGCATCTTGATCTTCCCGCTGATCTCCGAACCCATCGTCCGGTTGCCGTCCGCTTTCGCATTCCCGCGTTCGACCTTCTTCTTGTTGAACTTGACCTTTGCTTCTGCTTCCGTGACTTCGACCATCGCACGCCCGGTTTCGTCATAGACCTGCCCGTACTTCCCGCGGAGAACTTTCCGCGGATCAAGTACCGGTAACTTATCATCATAGGATTGTGGCATCTGATTCCCTCCTGTTTCGTTTCAGCGACTTAGGACGCCGTATTGTTTGCGTAGATTTGCGTAGCCGTCCCGTAGACAGTGAACACCGTCTTGAAGTAGGCTTCGGTCTTGTACGCTTGTTCCGTCGCTCCCTCGCCATGGTAGCGGCTGTCTGGGACACAATCATAGACCGGCTCGATGACTTCGATGTTTGAACTCGCAAGCGGCTCGAGGACCAGTTGTTTGATTTTCTCCGCGACAGCGTCCCGCTTCGAAGGACTGTTCGACTGGGAGCGGAAGTACTTCTTGAAGACGAACTCTTGCTCTTCCGTGATCAAATCGAAGACGTTGATCGTCTGGATTTGTTGCAAGTCACGTAAGGCAGCGTCCGGATCGGCGTCCGCGTCGATACCGATGAGCGGATCGAGTCGCGAGAAGTCCGTCATCGAGTTGACCGGTGCATTGTAGACGACGTTCTTGCCTTCCGCCTTCAGCAACAAGTAACCCTCTTCAATCTTCTGGTTCGCATCGACGTCTGAAAGCTTCTCGAGATCGTCGAAGATCGTCAGATGACCCGCGAGTGAGCGGTTGACCGGAATCGAGATGGCCGCTGCTAACGCAAGGACGGCTTGTTGCGCTGGGGAGTACTCGACACCCTCCTTATACGCTTTCTGCATCGTCGAGATGGCACCATAGTAATTGACGTCCGCTGACGCGAGTCCACCGAGTGCCGTCTTGACGAATTGACCGTTCGGTCGTTGCGTCCGGACGAAATCAAGGAACATCGCTTGGATCGCGCTATCCGATACACCGTCATGGATGATGGCATTCGCATATTCCGGCTTCGCGACTTCGAGGAATTCCCCGTAATCGAGTGCCGTCACCGCTTCCCCTGAGTGTCCTGCCGTCAACAATTGCGCGACGACGTTCGCTGGAAGGGCATCGGTCACTTTCTCGACGCGGATGTACTTCGAGTTCGCCGCAAGCGCGACAAGATCGTCGTTCGATGCGAACGTCAACTTCTCGAGCTGCAGTGCATTCTCCGTCAAGAGCAGTTCCTTCTTGTTGTTGTCGCCGATGACCGGACGGACCGTCACCGCGAACTGGTTTCCGCGTGCGCCCTTGTACCGTGCCTTGACCTTGATCGATGTCAAATCGAGCGAGGCTTCTTTCGCGGCACTTGCTGCTAGACGATAGACCTTGATTTCCTTCAAGGATACGACGCTCGTCCCGTCTTCTCGGATGAAGGCGCTGTTGAGGAACGCATCTTGTAAAAGGAACGCGGATTGTCCGCTTCCGAACGCGGTCTTCGCTTCATCCATCGAGCGGACGGTCACGATCTGGTTGATCGGACCCCAGTCTGCCCGGATAGGCATCAGGAGCGTGCCACGTGCTGACGATTCGACGCCGGACGTCGTGGCGATGTTGAACCGGACATAGACGTCCGCTTGTCGCTCGTGGCGACCTGGAATCATTGCTTTTGCCATGGATCATTGCACCTCTTTCTGTTTGAATGCTTCGATGCGTTCGATCGCATCCGTTTGTGACATCTCCGCCTGCCCGAACAAGGCACCGACGACGATATGCCGCGGATAACCGAGGGAGGCATGCGCCTCGATCAGTTCTTCCGCAGGGTAGACCGGTTCATCCGAAACGATTGTGACCGCTTCGCTTACTTGCTTACGTGCCATAAGTGTTCAACTCCTTGTTAAATACTGCCGTATCGAGAGACGGGAGTTCGACTTCTCGTTCCGATACGTACCGTTGGCCGATGACTTGGAAGTTCAGCGCATCGTCCGAGATCAAGTTGTTCGCAAACTCGCACTCATCCAGTTTCCCTTCTGTCTCAACCCAGTCTCCCTCAGCTGTTACGCTGATCAACGGGATTTCTTGACAGTTCACCATGAGCATCGTCGCAATCCGTGAGACGAATTCTTGCATCTGCTCGGGTTCATCCACGAATAGCGTACCGAGGATCATCGGTTTGTATCGGTACCAGCCGGCGCTGAAAATCTCCGGTGTCCCGCGCGGTGGCGCCAAGACGAAGAAGGGACGTTCTGCCCCTTGCTCGACTGGGCGGTCATAGCCGCGGACGTTGGTGGTGTCCTGCACGAACTTAAGCACGGATCGTACGTCTTGGACACCTAACTGATCACTATCAAAGTAGCTCATTGAAAAATGCCTCCAATTCACGATTGATGAAATCCTGACCGTCGCTCTCGAATGAGTGCCATGCGTTCTTGAAAAAATGCTTTCCCATGACGGTCATCGGTCTCAACCACATGCCGCCGTCATGGTCCGGACGATATTCAAACTTGTCATTCTTCCATTCACCGGGTACGAATCGCCGGGATTGCCGGTGACCGTTTTCGACCCAGTCCGCATATTCGACGTTCGTGCCGAACACCAGTTTGATCCCTCTTATTTTCTGCATCTTGAAGATGGAGTCTTCGCCATCCGTTCCGCTCGATGCCGCTGCTAACGAGTTTCTGAGCCGTCCATCCATGACCGGTGCGACAGCCGTGACGCGATGAAGGAACGCGAAAGCGGTCAGCTTCCCGATTCGCTCCAGCTCCTCATCGAGTTGTTCACGTTGCGCATTGAAGCGGTCGAACATGCCGTTATCATTCAACTCGAACTTGAAATCACTCATGCGCTATCCACTGCCTCGACCGGAATCTCATAATGATGGATGCCTAGACGATCATGGACAGCATAAGGACGTCCGCATGTGAACGTCCCGTATGCATGCGATCGGTCTTTCGAGTAGATCCGCAGTTCGTCACCCGCTAACAACGGTACTTTCGTATGGACGAGGAAGCGACGATTCAGTTCATTCTGCTGATAGGACACGCTGAGCCGGTTCTCTTGCTCCGCTAAGCCGACCGCGACATCATGCAGGACTTCCGTCCGCGTCGAGGTCGCGTTGTACTTCGCGGACGACTGGACCATCCGGAAGACGTCCGCTCGTTGGAACAAGAGAGACTCATAAGGACTGAACGGGTTCATAGGAATACCACGCCAGACGACTCCGGTTCAGGTGGTGGATTGAGATACGGTTCGAGGAAAAGCAATGCCTTGTTCAGGTATTGACCCGATGTATCGAGCGTCTCCTTGTAATCCGAGCGTTCGATACTCTTCACCTTCGGAACCGCCTCATCCATGACGAGATAGCAGACCGCTAGCTTGATGGCTTCCGGAACAGGTAACGGTACCGGAATCTGTTTCACTAAAAAACGCTGCTCGACCTCGATGATCGAGCGGGTCAGAGCAGCGGCTAATTCTGTTTCAGGTAGGTTACTTAGTGTCGGGAGCTTTTCCGCCGCTTCCGTAGTCGTCATTTGAATCATCTTCGACACCTCCGTCTAGCTGTTCGATCACTCCGCCCTCCAGCAGTTCTTCTGCGACTGCCTTCGTGACTTCGAAGCGAGAACCCGGCTTATGGAGTACTCCTTTGTACTTGATATGCGTGAGAGCCTTGACTTTCATATCATTCACTTCCTTTCGATGGATGGTAGTTGTGATGCATCAGACGTTCATGTGGAAGACCGCGTTCGGACGTTGGAGCGCTGGGAATGCCGCTTCACCGACTTCGACGATTTCGTCTTTCGTCTCTAGCTTTTCCCATGGATTGACGAAGATACCTGGTTGCCCTTGGCGTTCGACCGTCGGACCGAGTGCCGTGTAACCGAGTTGTGGATCCATCGCCGTTCCGAGCAATACAATCCGACGCTCTGGTAGATAGCGTTTCGTCGTCACACCGTCTGGTAACGTAACGACTTGGTCGTTGACCTTGATTGCTGGCAACATGTTCGCCTGTAGGTACTCATCGATGTCACGCGGCAAGACGTTTCCGCCCGCTACACCCTTGATGGCGCTGATCGTGCTCTTCGCCTTCATGATCTCGCGGAGTTGCGCGAAAGGCATGTGGATCTCAAGCGGCATATGACCCGCGTTCTTGTCCTTGAAGACGAGCGACGCTTCGATCAAGTCCTCGAGCGGATTCGCTGTATCGGCTTGATCCCATTTGTCGGCACCCGTCACGTTCAATTTGTTCGCGAGCGGGATGCCGAAATCGATATCGAGTTTGACGCCGTCATGATCGTAGATAAGCTTCCCTTCATAGACGGCTGCCGCTCGAAGTAACTCTTCCGTGTGCTCGACGCCGATCCGGAGATCCGCAACGTTCGTCAAGGCATGGTCGAGGAGCGCTTGCTTCTCCCGGTCATTACGTCCGTTCATGTACTCCAGCTGGTCTTTTTCACTGAAGCGGATGCGGTGCTGGATCTTCGCGACCTCACCAAGAGATTGTGCCACCTGTTTTTTGTCGCGGAACGGCGCAGGTGCACCGAACTCGCTGAGCGACGCTGCAGTAACGCGCGTCTGGTCGATGATGTCGTACATGAAGTTCGTCGAGAAGGATTCCTCGAGCGGCAAGAACGAGCGGAGAATCGGTGTGAATGGTACTTCACGGTTCTCAACTAGTCCGAGTAAGGCTTGTGGTTTGAATTCGTCTAACGTGAGGAATGTTGGCATGTAGTTCAACCCTTTCTATTTTTCAAATGGATTACTGGAATGAAATCATCTTAGCGGCTGTCTTGAAGGCTGCCGTGATACCGGTACACTTCGATTCGTTGAGGTATCCGCCGATGTAGCCGATCCCGACGACGTCCGTTCCATCAAGGACGAGTTCACGACCAAGAACGACCGCTTTACCAGTAGCGGCTTTCGCGTCATCCCACGGCTCCGCTTTCTTCGTCGCTGTGACGACGAGCAACGCCACTCCTGCTTCTAGGCGTCCTGCCGGGAACTTCGTTGAGTCAAGCGTCACGTTGATTGTCTTTGAGCCGACCGTGTCCGCTAGAATCTCTTTTCCGGCTGCGTAATTCTTCGTTACGGGTGTTAGTTTCATGAGGAATCTTCCTTTCGCTTCGTAGTCTTATTGTTTATTCTTTCCGTTCAAACGCTCTGCTAGAGACTTTCCGAGGTCGTACCCCTCTTTCGGTGCTGGCGGATTCCCACCGCCTGGAGGCGTCGGTGGATGCGTCGCCGAGGGCTTGATGAGGTGGGGCTTCGCGGTCTTCACGGCTTCGAGCGCTTCTTGGAGTCCGTTCACGTTGCCTTCGTCGTCCACTTCGATAGCGGAGCGGTCGAGGAACGCTTTCGCATCTGCTGGATCAATGAAGTTCATCTGTGTCGCCAAGGCTTTGACTTCCGCGTTGATGATGCGTTCGTTCGCCTTGTCGTTCGCAGCCTTGATTTGCGCTGCGACGTCGCTGTTCTCGTCGATGCCGAGTTCTTTCTTCAGAACGGCGATCAGCTTATCCTTGTCGTCACCCTTCTCCTTTGCATTGGTACGGTGTCGTGCATTCTCCCGACGAAGTTTCTCAATCAACTTATCCTTCTCATCGAGTGGCGGATCATTGGGTGGATCGTTCGGCGGATCGACTAGCGGGTCAGCCGGTGGATCATTTGGTGGATCGTTCGGTGGATCCGCTGGCGGGTCATCCGCGAAGAACTGAATCGGGAGTTTCAAACGATAGGTCGGTTTCAACGGTTTTGCTGTTTCCATGTGCAATGTCCTCCTAGTTCGCGGCACGTGCCTGACGTTCCGCTTCATACATCCGTCGATACTCCTGGTACGTCGGGATGTTGAATTTCTGTTGATACTGAGCAAAGGTGTCGATGTCCTGTGCAATGCCGGTCGAGGTTCTGCCATCATCCAGATAGATCCGGACATTCCGACGGCTGACTTGATTGAATCCTTTGACGACCGGCGTATAGGTGACGCGGCAATTCGGGTGCTCGATGTCTGGTGCTGAAGCGATGGAGTCCATCTTGTAGATGCGACCATCAGCGGCACGACAGACCGCGCATGTCTTCCGGTCGAGTGTCTCGAGACGACGCATGCCTTCGATGCCGTCCGCTCCATGATCCTGAATGAAGTCCTGAACGGATTTCTTCTTCGCGGAGTTTCCGGCAGCGATGATTTCAGACCGTACCAGACGTTCTGCTTTGTAGGCATCCGTCTCGAGCATCTCTTTCAGACGACGTGTCGTCTTCGCGACCGACTCACCGCGCATCATCGACGAAAGCAATTCCTGTTGGAGCTGCCTACCTAGGCGTGCGGTATTATCCCAGATCCGATTCGAGAATCGCTTCCCGGACCAATCCCGATTGACGAGGGACTGGATGCTTTCCTTGTCGAGCAATGGCAAGACGGGGAACCTGCCCTCTCCTTGCATCGTCAACAAGTAACCCGTGAAAGCATACTCTTGCATCGCCACGGCATGTAGGATACTGTCTGTCATCGCGACAGTCGTACGAGCGAGTTCTTCGATGTGAACGTTCGTCTGCGCAAGCAAGGCTTGAATACGCGCTTGCTGACTGTTGAGCTTTCCCCAGTCCCAGACGAGTTGGTCTTCTCCAGAAACATCTACAGCGAGCGAGAGAATGTCTCCCTTGATTTGACGCAAGAACTCCGCATAGCCGCGGAGAAGCACTTTGATTTCCTTGTCCTTGATTTTGATCAATCGCTTCTGCTGGTCGATGACCATCTGATCGAGTTGTTCAGCTGTCAAGAGCATGGCTTAATCCTCGTCGTCTTCCGTCGAACGCTTCTCAATCTTCTTGTCCGCTCCATCGATGTAACCATCAATGTTGTCGAGGTCGACTTGTTTCCGGTCTGCCTTCTGTCGCTCAAGACGTTCCTTCTCTTCCGTCGCGTTCTCGACGAGCGGATTCAGCTGCAGGATGGTCTCATCCGAGATGAAGTCCTTCAAGCCCGTCAACATCGTGACGTATTCGCTGACGTTGATCGGTAGGTTCCGGTGAACGGTCCAGTAGATCCAGCGCCAGTTGTATAACATCGAGGTGTCTTGCGACTTCGCGACGTTCTGCCACTCGGTGATGGTGTCCTTCCCCTCGATCATCCAGTCCTTCGCTTGGATGCCGTAGGTCAGGAGCATGTTCTTGCGGCGATAGTATTCGTTGAAGTGAATCTCTCGCGCATTCGTCGCAATCTCGAGCGGTGCATACATCTGTTGAATGGCGACACCTGACAGATTGCCGTTCGCTGTATCCTTATAGATTTTTGGGAGTTGCGCGACATCGAAGAGCCGCTCCGTCAATTCCTTCAGGTGCGCGACGATCGGTTTCTCGTCGATCGGTGGTGTTAGGTACTCGATGACGGCTTCCGGATTCTTAGAGCCGACCGCACGAGAGGCGCGCATCTTCGCCATTTCTTCCGGTTTCGGAAGTTCACCGATGAATTTGAGGAAGGGATCGTTGAAGACATCCATCTTGTTCGCGTTATCGCTCAGCGCCCGGTTGATTTCATCAATGATCGTGATGCTCGGTTCGTCAATGGCTGACATGCCCGTCGGAATATTCGTCGTCGGCGGTGTCTGTGCTTCATCCCCACGAAACCACGCAATCGGTACCATTGGGAACTGGTGATAGGCGACCTTAACTTCTTTTCGTGGATCATCGACGAGATCGGTACCGTCTCGCTTCAGGTAGTAGACATGAGTGTCGTCGTACCACTCGACGTATTCAGCGGTCTCTGTCGTCCCGTTCCGTATCTCTTCTTTCGTGTACCGATGAATCGCACCGATAATGTCGCCGTATTCGTTCGTCACCGGGAAGAGGCGGTTCAGCGGGTAGGCACGATAGCGGATATCCAGACGATGGTCGAAGTAGAACAGCACACCCGCTCCACCAGCCGTCAATCCGTTCCGGACGGTCGTGAAGTCGATGTGATGATCACTGTTATCCTCGCGGACGTCCTCGAGCTTCTGCCGGAATCCCTTCAGTCGTTCGAGATCCGCACCGTATTTACTGGCTGCACTATCCGGTACCTCGACGCTGACCGGCTTCCCGACCATATAGTCCGTCGGGAGGTTGACGATCAGCTTCGCATAATTGATGACGAGGCGATGGTTCGGGTCGTCCGCTCGTTTCGGTTGTCGGACGAGTACGGCATGCTTTCCGTCATAGTAGGATTGCTGCAGGACAATTGATTTCAGCAGGATTTCGTGTTGTGCGATGTATTGGTTCAATCCTGCCCATTTGTTCTTCTGTAGTTCTTGCGTGAACGTCGTCGCTTCCACGCCACCGCCTCCTTTCTTGTTGAATAATGAACGTAGCCATTCGATGAATGAACGCCACATGGTCTTTCACCTCACTTAGAATGTCCGCTCGAAGGCGCTGAAGCCTTTGCCACCCTCCGGCTCATAGAAGCACAAGGCGAGGGCGTCCGCGCGGTCAGGAGATGCCAGTCCGCGCTTCTTCATCTTGTCCTTCGGTTCGACCTTGATGACGCCTTTACTGAGGACCCGATACTTCCGCGTCGTCAGCTGGGAAACGAGCTTGTCGTCCTCGAGCAATTCGAGGGTCGGCTCCTCCCCTAGCATCCGGCGTCTGAAGTTCGTCTCGAGTAGATCGCGTAGGTTACCCCACAACTGATCGCCAAGCTTGTCATAGACATCCGGGTCATCCGCTCTCGATCCGTTGTTGATGCCGTGGACTTCGAACTTCTGCATGTTATGGGTATCAATCCATTCGTCAATCCCATCCGTGACACCACCACCGACACCAGTATCATCGACCTTGAAGACGACGCGGGGTGCTTGCGGGAAACGATTGAGCGTGTTCCGAGCGAAGCGGATGGCTTCTCCTGTCGTCTCCGTCGTTCCTTTCTTGCTATGGGTGTGTCGTGCGACGACCTTGTTCCCGACACGGGCATACATAACGGTCTCATCATCCCCGTACCGGGCGACGTCGATCCCGATATGGATATCCGCGTATTTAACAGGTGTCACAGTTACGTTGATGGCTTGATCCGTAAATTCGAGCGGGATATAGGCGTCTGCCTCTGCTTTCGGGAAATCACCTAGGACTCGGACACGGTAGACGTCCGAGTCTTCGTTATACTTCTGCTTCAGCATCTCGATCGTGTCTCGTGATGTACGCGGACTATCGAGGGAGCTGACCTTGTGCGTACTCCAGAGATGCTTGTCGCGGTTATGGGAATCAAAAAAGACCCCACTCGTTCGAGTCGGGTTTCCGCACATCAAGATTTTGTTTTCGTCCCCGGTCAATGTCCCGAGGATGGCTTCCATGATCGGATCAGCGACACCGGATGCCTCATCGACAATGAACAGCATGTAGTCTTCGTGAAAGCCCTGCATGTTCTCTGGCTTCGTCGCGGTACGAGCGGTAGCGAACCAACGTTCTTCACTCCCGATCATGTAGATTTTCGTCTTCGTCCACTTCAGCAGCCGCTTCAACAGTTCGGATTTCTCCATCCACTTGGCAATCTCTGCCCAGAGGACGGTGAACAGTTGATCCTTGGTCGGCGCGGTCGCGATGACTTTCGGATTCGGTCGGCATGTCAGGTACCAAAGGGTCACGACAGCTTCAAGTCCCGTCTTCCCAACACCCTGTCCGGAGCGGACGCTGACCTTGTTCTTCTTCGATAAATCGTCGAGTACGCCACGCTGCCATTCGTCCGGATAAAAACCGAGGATGTCTTCCGCGAATGCCGCGGGATCGTCCCAGTAGACGTCGATGACGCTAGCGAGTACGTTATACGGCTTCGTTTGCTTCATGGCGTTTCCACCTGTTGCTTACGACGTCGCTCGGCAGCGGCAAGGACGCCGTCTTTCCAGTCGATCGTCGTCTCGTCATCCGTATCCGCATTCTTTAGCTGTTCGACTTCGAGTTTCAGTTTCTCTAGCTTCAGGACGCGTTCCTCGTCTCCCTTGGTCAACTTCTCATAGGAGCGGATCATCGCGTCGAGCCGTCCCATCGCTGTAGCAAGGGAAGACATGAACGTCGCTTGTTTCTCGTAGGCGAAGCGGATTTCCCACTCATCCTTCGATTCGCCGCTTGCGCTCAATTCTTTCGACATGTCATCGGCATTGCTGACATGCATGATATTCAAAGAATTGATGATGTTCGCATGCATCAGCTGGATCTGATCCCAGAGTAAATCAGCGGGATTCCGTTCCTGTGTGCCATGCATGATCTCAAGGATGGATTCCGGTATGTACTGACGGAACAGGCCATGCAGCAACGCGTTCTTATTCCCTTCCGGAGCACCACCCCAGTTGCCGGCGGCGTTCTTGTTCCCTTTTGGTGCGCCACTCTTACGTCGTTTAGGAGCGCTCTCTTTCAGTTTAGGAGCGCTCCCTTTGCCGTCTGTTTCTTCATCATCCCAGCGGTCCGTCGATTTCCACTTGCGAATCGCGCTCGGGGAGACACCCATCTCCTTCGCCAGGTCGACCAATTTATATGTCGGATCCTGCTTGATGGCGATGCGCCACTTCTCGCGAGCCTCATCCCGCCGGGGGTCTCTTGGTCTCGCCACGCTCCCACCGCCTTCCTAATTACTGGATTGTGTTGTTTTTCAGGACGACCGACGACCTTGCTTATGCCGCTCTTTCATCATTCGATGCGTCTGACGCTTCGTTCCTGATGCGACAAGGCGATTCACATGCCAAGATGTCTCCCGCTCGTAACGTGCCGTATAGCTATGCTGAGGGGCATCCGCTACTAGTGCAGTCCGTGTCATCTTCCGGAGGTTGTCTCCGACTCTTCGTAGAATTTCTTTCACCATGTTCCATGCACGTTCGACGAAATCTATCACTACTGTTTTAAGCGCATCTCGAATCGTTTCTAAATTCATCTCTGTCATGGTCTCCCTCCTCTCTTATGCTTTCCAACGAACCGACTAGGTCGATTCCCGTCCGCTCGTTGCAAGGCACAAAAAAAGCATCCAGAAGGATGCCTAAAATTTTAATCTTCTTTCGATAACTTTTTTAGTTCATTTTCTATAAATTCATATATACTGCTCACATCAGCTCCAAAAGCCGTAAAGGAAGATATCTGCATTAAAATCCCGCTCAAAGTTTTTTTCTTTTCCTTTTGTGACGCTTCCATTTGTATCATCATTCGGACCATAAAATGAATAATGGCATCACGTTGCTCATTTGAGTTTTGACTATTGCGAAGTAGCGAAGAAAGTATTTGAATTTGTTTTTTTAAAAGCTCTACTTGTTCATTATGTCTTCTAAGCTCTTCTGCCTCTTTTTCCTTTATAGTTTTATTATGCGCTTCAATCCCTTCTCTATAATTGAAAGGCACATGATTATGATTCATCAGACTACTTATATTATTTTCAACGAGGTCATACAAAGGTTTTTCTGTTAACTCGCCTAAAGAAATATAGTCTTTTGTAAGATCACTTACTTTAAAGTCTCTTTCAATTTCCTCATTCCAAACGGCTTGCTCTTCCAAACTCTCTCGCAGTTTTTGTTTTCTAACCCTATATCCCTTTAACAAATCATCATCGTTCATCGCAGGCACCCCTTATTGTTAATTAACTAACATTGTAAGGGTTAGATGATACCATGTCATTTATTGTAATTAAATCCATTCTCTAACCAACAACGCACGACCACTCCGCCCTCACGCTTCAAAGCTTGCTTCACATTTTTTTGGCTGCGTCATACGTTGTTGGCAAGAAGTGAATTACTTCATGCGTTTGGTCTCCTGTTTCCAGAGGTACTTCAGCCAGTCACTTTGAGGAATCTTCGTGACAGGTCCTGTGCGTTTATCTTTACGACTTGAACTCACTTTCCAGTGGATCGTGTATGGTTTGCGTTTCATGCAATCACTCCTTATATGTACAAACATCCGGATGAGACCGATCATTGCAAGCATCTGGGGGAATGACATGGAACCGATCGATAGGCTGACTAAGGGAGGTCAAAGGTCAAATTCACTCATCCGGATATTTCTGCATACAAAAAGCGCCCTGTCCGTTACAAGGCGCTTGGTATGTGAGTAATGCCTATGTCCTGTAGAACAATGCAACCGTCGTCGCACCCAATTCGTCTACATGGAAAGAATATCACGTATTTGGCAAGTTTTTGTATCAAGTTTGTATCAAAAATGTATTACGTTTTCTTACGTATTTGTATTACTTTTTTCTTTCATATCCTTTGGTATAAATAAATACATAAATTTTTCATAAGTTTTTCTACTTGTTCTATTCCAATTTTTTATCTCTTCTAGGGAATTCGTAACTTTATCGAGTATTTTAAAGTAAGCTTGGTACATTTCTAGTTCATTTTTTTCCTTATCAAAAGAAGAAATGAATGTCATATATTTTTCTATGTCAATGATTGAAACATAAATTTTATGAATTAATCTGTCTTCCTTTGAATGGAAATTAATTGCACTCTTTAAAAAAATATCTTTATAAACCAGTACAGATAATAAGTTAATTTGCCTGTCTGCTGTGTTAATTAAAATTTTGATTACTTTAAGAAGAGAATCGTCATCAACGTAATGATTCTTAAATTCCTCTTCTGTCAAATTCATAATGTCAATATTCTGAGTTACTTCACCTTTATTATCTAAGAAATTTAATGCTTCCTCTAAATTTTCTAAAATCTGATTATTTTTTTCGATTTCAACTCTTAATAACTTTTTTATATTCCTTGCAACAACTAAGTTCTTACTTAATTCATAAAAACTTCTAATGATTATAGTAAGCAATGCAGATCCTAATACAGGTACGATAATGTCTAAAGAAAGTGTCAACGTAGTTTAGCTCTATTCGCTGCTTCTGTTAAATATTCGAGTTGTGATAATTGCCGAATAATCATTTGATTATCATCAGCATGTTCTTCCAAAAGGTCAATTTCATCTTTTGAAATTTTTAAGTTATTTATGCTTTCATTAGACATACCTCCTTCATCTCTTTTGAAAAAAGAAGATTCGTCTCCAATTGAAGAAAGGATGTTTGAGATTAAATAAGCATCAATTTCAAAAAATATTGGAACATCTACCGCTTCAGATTCAATCGCTTCTCGTAAATTGAATTCTTCCTCACATCCACAATCCTCATCGCAAATAAAATCTTCTAGTTCATCTTCAGTAAGAAAAACATCAGTATTATTTTTACATGTATAACGATACTTTAATTCAAGTGTTCTATTATCGTTTATCGAGCTGATATATACGAACAGAACGAAAACTTTTGATAATTCAATATTAAAAACTTTTGAGAATCGATATGGATTCAGAAATTTTTTCCCGCTCTTAACCTCAGAATTAATAAAGTAATTTAATTTCTCATAAGTTTCGTCAAATGGATATAACTCATTGAGACTCGGATTTCTCTGATATAATTTTTCTAAATTTGTTTTTAACATTGTCATTGATTTGTGCCCTCGCTTCAGATATTTTCAACGTATTTTTTATTGGTTTAACTCTTCCGCTGATTCTTTTATCATTTTGATAATAAATAAAAATCAAGTGATCGTTACTTAGTGTTATTTTAATTTCTTGAGAAAATTTTTCTCCTGATGGAATTACTGTTGAAACATGCAGACCAAGTTCATTTATCAACTTGATACCATCGACTACCTCCTGAAGATGCCAGTAAAAATCTGATGTATATACTGGAAGTCTCTCTTGATTTTTAGTAGTTGATTTTGTCACTTCCCAATCACGTACTGTAAATGAGAAAATAAAATCTTCAAGCCCATTAATAATATGATATTTCTTTTTTAGCTTTGTGAAAGCCTTCATATTTTTTAAAAATTTAACACTCATTCCAACACTATGATTATCAAAATCCTTAAATTTTTCATTTATAAATTTTTCAATATCACCTGTATCTTTTTCCTCATTTTCTCCTAGAATTCTCGAAATCATTAAATCTCTGTCTTCCTTAAATAACTTATACATAGCTAGTTCAAAAGGAGACTTATTAAATGCTTCGTTTTCTGTATTAAATGTTTTAAGATTATTGAATTTAGTTGCGTCATCTTTCTCATTATTCATTTCTTCTAAGGCAATCCTAGCAACTTGGTCACCAATAGAATGAATATAAAGTTCCGACTCTACAAGACTCTTAATTCTGCTATACAAAGTTAAAGTAGCAGATTTTTCGTTTTTGAATTTAGAAGTAATTGTTTTATTAATATCAGCTGATTCTAAAATGATTTTTTTCATATCAATTGTAGGATTACATAAGTCTTTTAACGTATTCTCATTATATGATAATTCAAAAAAGTCATTTTCAAAGTCAAATGTATACTTAACAAATACTGATTTTGTATTTTTCTTTTCTGTTTGATAAATCACACCAATTTTTTCATACAGTTCAATTTTATTTTTATCTTTGTATATACTAAAGTAATGATCATTTTTTAGTTTTATGTCTGTAATCTTTGAGGGATTATATTCTCCTGTAATTTTTGGATCATATTTTTTTATTAGCAATAGATACAGTGAGTTCATGTAATCTTCTAAACAATCATAATTTTCAATTGAGTAACTCATCCCGTAAACTCTTCTAACATTAAAATGATATTCTAAATTAGTTAAATATTGTTCATGAAAAAGTTCTGCATATTTCTGTTCACGGTTAAAGAATTCATTCTTTAGTTTTTTAACATATCCGTCTGCCCTAGTACCTGCAGAAGCATTTTCTCTATCGATAATAGATAATATGGCTTCAATTTTTTTCTCTTCGCTTTTGTATCCTCTTTTATTCTTTTGAAGTTCTTCATAATGACGATTTGTAAAGCTATCTATATCAAGCTTAATCATGCTTTTTAAGATATCATCCAAAGTAGCATTCGTAAAAATATTTAATAAATTATCCTGAATGTTTATTTCTATTGTTTTCTCCATGTTTTAGCCCCCAAAAATCAATCTACTAATTCATGGTAAAGCTAAAATTGTAAATTCACCTAATATCCAACCGAAAAAACGTATGACATTTTTCGACAATTTTTAATTTAATCGAAACTATTAGTCTTACTATATACGTTTGTGCGATTAAGTTTTTCTTGAGCAATCAGTTCGGCTTCATCGTAGCATGGGCACGGTAACCATTCGTTGTTGATACGGTATGCCATGCCGAACGGGTGATGGAAGTAGCGTTTCATCGGTTCCTCTCGTGTGACGTGTACGCGTTTCTCGGCGAGTTCGATGCACGTGTTATGCGTCATGTTCTCTCTCAGCTGGGTATGTCCCATCTATCTCGTCCTCCTTCTGAATGACTGCTGCTGTTTTGGGTTGACTGGTGCTCGTCCGCGTAGGGTGCGCCTTGATGAGATAGGGTATTCGTTTATGCTGATCCTCGAACGAGTGCTGGATGTCCGCTCGTCGTGCTTCCGTGTCTCGTCTCAATCGGGAGAAGGTCTCTTCGAACACGTGCTGATTATCGTGTTCCACTTTCGGTTTTGAAGGGTTCGAACGTTTCTTGCCGATGAACTCGACGCTGAGAATCCCGATAATCAGAATCGGTGTGAGGATAAATAAGGTTTCGGGTGGTGTCATGATTGCCTCCTACTGCTGGAGTACTGCCGGGCATTCCGCCCGGCGTCTCCGTCGTTCACCTTATTAGGCGATGATTGTGAGTTTATCCGCTTCGTTGTATTCAGCTAAGGCTTCCATCAGGTAATCTTCGATGTTCCGGATGGCTTCATTCTTCCAAGCACCACCGTCTGCTTCGAACAAGGCGACACGCGGACCGTTCTGCATCCGAAGGACGAACTTGCTTTCCGGCTGATCGACTTCGATGAACGTCCGGTATGGTGCAAGCGTCACTGGATTGACGACCTTGACGTCTGCGACAGTCGCGACACCCGTTTTCATCGTCACCGCTTGCGAGATACCGTCGTCTCCAACACCTCGGACATTATCTTCCTTGAGGTTACCGACCATTTTCAGAATCAATGCTTGATCCTTGTTCGGGACGAATACCGACTGCAGCTTGATGTTGATGTCTTCCGGATCGTAGTACGAGTCGAATCGGAAGGACGGGACGTAGGTACTAGCTTGGATGTAGTGATTCCGATTCTGATCATTGTTGAGTTTGCTCATGACAGTGACCGTTTCTGGATCTTTAATGTGGATGAGTAGCGGTTCGTTTGTGTCGAACTCGCTTTGGATATACTCGACGAGTGCCGTCAGCGTATGAACCTGAAGTACGCTTGAAGTTGGTGCCTTGATCGCGTAAAGTTCGCGGTCTGAGACAATACGACCGTGTATCTGAGTAGTTTGGAATTGACCGTGATCTTTGATCCAGTTGAATGCGTCTTTCAGTAATGACATATGAACAGCTCCTTTGATTGTGGTGGGTTGTGTTGTGTTGGGATTATGCGCGTGAAGAACGTGCGTCTCGTAAGTCGATGACGACTTCGTTCGGGTATTCTGGACTCTCTTCAATCGGTACACCGACGTCATTCGCAATGTCGCCGTTTTCCGTGATCATCATCTGACCTGGCATGCTCGACTTGAGCTCTTGGCCAACTGCGTTCCCTTCGCCATCGACGTCGATGATAATCTTCGAACCGATAGCACGTGCTGGCGTCAACGTCGTCTTAACGCTGATGTCGACCATCGCAAGGTCACGCTGTTCATCCGCTGACAAGGTCATCGAGATCGTCACCTTCCGCTTCTTCGTCGGATCCGTGTTGAGGTCCGCGATGTTCGCATAGACTTCTCTCAAGGCATTATTGACACGTTCTGCGAATGCGCCTTCCGCGAATTCGTTGAGGTTGATTTTAGGTTGTGGCATGTGATTCCCTCCGATTGGTTGATTGTGATTGGATGATGTCGTGGATTTGGAGCCGACCGATCGGCGTCCACGTCATCGTGGTCTTGCAGCCCATGCTACCGTTACGGTGCATGAATGGATATTCGTTGATCGTGACGAGACCGCGCTTCAAGTGTGCTGTACAGAGTTCCCAGCTCCCGTTGACCTTCCGCTGGATACCAGCGTGCTCGAGGAGAGCGTTCAGCTTCCTTGCTGACATGCCATATCCTTTCGCGACTTGTGTCGTCGTCATCGGGCGTTTGTCCGCTAGGATGCGTTCGAGCATTGGATCAGGACTCATGTGTGTCGCTCCTTTCGAGTGCAAGTTGAAGTTGATTACCGACATCATTCTGTCGCCGCAGCCATTTTTCCTTGCAGACGGGTCCGATGCCTTCCCTTTGGCTTTCCTTCGTCGTGAGCCGTCGTCGTGAGCCGACGTCCGCAGACCGGACAATAGCCGGTCCGTGACTTCGGTGGTCTACGTTTCATGACGCAGACTTCACGGTATCGATCAGGCGCAACAGCATGCCTTGCTCACTCCGGAAGCGCGGGATGCGCATTTCCTCATAGCATCGTTCCCAGTCCTCTAGGATCATCCCGACGACCGCTTCCTCGTCCGTCTCGACTTCCGGACGCATGGCGTCCATCTTGCCCATCATGTCGATCAGGATGACACGTTGTCCGTTCCCTCCAGCGCCGAGCATGTGATACTCGTCCTCGACGAGACGGTAGAGCGTGTTGAACGTCACCTTCGTCTCTTCTTGCCCAGCTAGTTGTGTTGTTTGTTCCATGTCATTCGCCCCATTTCATGTTTAGTGATGTTCCGTTGCGATACTCAGATAGTCGAGCAGGACGCCGTCTCTCGAGACGACCTCGCTCGTCTGTTCCTCGAACCAACTCAGCGGAATCGACTTGCGTTCGCGTTGGTTCGCCCAGTCTAGTGCGTCACCGCTCGAGAGATAGAACGTCTTGCCTAGTTTCTCGAAGTGGATCAACAGGAACGCCATGCCACCGAAATCCTCGATGCGTCGGAGTTCGTCGAATTGATGCGTCTCGATGTTCTTCAGCGGGAAGGAGGTCGCATTCTTCGTCGATTTCGCGTCGAACGAGAGGTACCGCCCTTGATGCATCCCAGCGAAGTCCAGTCCACCTGACTTTTCGAACCAGTACTTGCGGACATTACCTTCCTTGTCGAGCTGGAACTTCGCTTCCGGAAAGGTCTTCCGGACGTGCGCGACTTTCTTAAGTCTGTAGTGACGGTTCGACATCTCGAGCATCGTCTCGAACCGTTTTCCACGGTTTGCGTGGTGTCTCATTAGGATTCTCCTTCCGGAATGGATTCGTTGTCTCGTCCGCGAGGAACAAGGAAACGCTGCGTGGTCGTTGCTGGACCAGTCGTTCGTAGCGATAACGTTTGAAATCGATAATTATGTCAGTCCTCCCAGATACCGAAATGGTCGGCGACGGTCCCGAGTAACTTGTCCTTCGCCTCGTAGTAGGTGTTGCGGTTGCCGTAGCGCATCATCTCGATGACGACGTTATCCGTGTACTTGAACTTCGGACGGAATCGAAGATCCCAGATCTGGTTCAAGTCTGGATCGGTCTCCTCGAGTTCCTCCCGGATCCGGAGCAAAAGCCGATGTTCCGCTTCTGCTTGCCGGAGTTGTTCGAGTAGCATGACCGCCTTCTCGACGTTGCTCGACGGTCTCGTGTTGTGTTGTACCTCGCTTGCCTGATACCCAGCCGTGATGGACGGTGCGCTCCGTGCCTTGAGTGACTCGATGCGGGACGGGAGCGTGAACAGGCTTCTCAGCTTGTTCTCGACCAACGTCCGTTGTGCTTTGGTCAACTTATGTGCGATGAATTCCATCCTGTGCCGTCTTCCCTTTCGTGTTAGAGTCTCAGCGGTCTCCACCCTTCCTTGATCAAGCGTTGCGTTTCATGTTGTGGTGCGTCCGGGATGTACAGCACTATGTACTGGTTCTTCTCGCGACGCTAGAATAATTGGGGGCTTGATCCGCTGTATTTTATGCGTGCTCGACGCTTGGCCATCGTGCCGTTACCTCGTGTTCCTCGAGGGCACGCCCTTCGAGCGTCCACTCGCGTCGTTCGTTCGATAGCATTACTGCCGTCGTGATCGGTCGTAGTCCTTCCTCGACCTTGACGAGCTTCCCGTCGATCAGCGTATGCCGACGGATCTGGTTCGAGATGAGCAGGATCTGCTCGTGCTCGAGTGTGTGTTTCCGGAAGACGAGCGTCTTCATGTCACCCCTCCTTTTTTCTCCCGGTCCGGCAACTCGATGTATGCCGTGTGTCGGGTATTGCCGTGACTGCTGACGTATCGCTTACGACCGGTGTAGTGTTCGGTCGCGAACTCCTTCTTGTTGTGAAGATACTGTTCTTTACCGAGGAACCGTGCACCGCGGCTCTCATGCTCCGCGATGCGACGGTCCAGACGTGCTTCATCCGTGTCTGTCAGTCTGATTCGCATCTTATGCCTCCTCGAGAGAAACTAACCATGTCAACCAAGCGGGTGACAGCGACGTCGTTTCCTTCCTGAGCGACGAATATGCTCTTTGCCGGTCGTCCCTTGTTCGTCTAAACAATTGTCGAAGTAGTTCCGTGACATCGGCTTGCTATAGAGTGCCTTTGCCGCTTCAAAGGTCACGGTATAGGTGACGTGTTTCGTAGCACTCGGAGATCGTCTAGCGATACCGAGGTCGCAAAGGTGCTCCCAGTCGGCGTTCGCACCGATCGATCCGTAGTAGTTTCGCCACGGCTTCTTCCGTTTGTTCAGACCGAGCGCGTACCGAAGCTTCCGGAGATGCTCAGTCGTCAACCGTTCGATGATGTGCGGAATGCTCAACTCCTTTCCGGTGTCTCGAGCGATCGAAGGAGTGCCGCGACCTCTTCGTCATCGGGGACGTCTGATGTGAACGCCTCCTTCTGCTTCGCTTCGTGCGCTTGCTGCTTCGCCTTCTCTTTCGCAAGCCATTCCGGTTCCTTCATGCCGGACGATGCATGACGTCGATTTCCGCCACGGGTCCGTTGTCGTTCACGGAACTGGTTCGCTTGATCCTTCGCTTGTTCGACCGTTTGGACGCCTGCTTGTGCCCAGGTCTTCAGGATGCCGGTGATATAGGTGTACTTACGGACGTTCGAGAGCGTCGCCGTCTCGATGGCGAACTGGACCAGCTCAGCGCCATAACTCTTGACGTCGTCCTCGATCTTCTCGATCGTGAACGGTGGCGCGAGTGGTTCGATGTTCTTTCGGTAGAAGTCGATCAGTTTCGTCAGTGCGTCTGCTACTACTAAATCTTTTAGTTCTTTTGGTTCTTTAGTACCTTCAATACTTAGTAGTGTTCGATTTTCCACTTTTGGTTTTTCCACTTTTGGAAAATCGGATTCTGGTGGGACCAGTTTCTGATTTTCGCATTCTGGTGGGCTTGGTTCTCCCTCCGGTTCATCCGGCTCTTCATTTCGTCCCTTGTCGGCATCCGGTTCTTCTGAATCGCTTGCGAACACCGGGCGTTCATGGACGACGAACTCCCATTCCTTGAACTTGCCTTTCTCTCGGACAGGGACGCGCTTGACATAACCAGCGTCCGTCAGTTCCTTGATGGCCGATCGTGTGCTCGCTCTTCCGTCACTCGAACGATTAACGAGATCCGTCTCCCGGACCTTCCAATCGTCCGGCAATCCCATGAGATAGCTGTGCAGTCCCTTTGCCTTCCAGCTCAATGTCTTTTCGTTCAAGAGCGTCTTGTCGAGAACGACATAGTTGTCTTCCTTCTTGATGCGTATGATGGACATGTAATTCACCCCAGTGCTTTCTGTGACACGTTTCGTGTACGTTCATTTGCTTCTGTGATTCGAGTCGACGCGGTGTGGATGGCGTTCAAGGCGCTCCATGCGGCTGACCCTTCCGGTACCGCGTTCGGGAAGAGGACGTCCAGTTGTTCGATGAAATAACGGATCGTCTCTGCTTCCTGTTGGATCACCTCATGCGGATCTTCCGCTCGTGTGCGGCTAACTTGTATGACTCTCATGGTTTCCCTCCTGTCCGGAGCGTGATACACTAGAGTTCCTAGGCTAAAGTGTGTCATCGCTCTCTTGAGTGATGGCATTTTTTGCGTCTTCCGGTTCGTGTTCGAGCCAACGGAGGAAGACGAATGCGAGTGGCGCGATGATCATGACGAAGAGCCAAGTGACGCCCGCCATGTAGATGAGCTCTGGTGACAACTTGTTCACCTCCTTTCCGAACGATTCTTCAGGACGTCGAACCCGACGCCACCGAAGGCGATGCTAAAAGCGATCAAGCCGAAGCCATAGATGACGTATGCGTTCATTTCAGCTTGTTCGGAGGATCCATCTGAAGCAGATGCATGTCGAACGTGTCTTCCATCAGATGCAGGACATGCTGTTTGTTAACGGCGTCGATCACGATGATCGGATCATTCTTGACCATCTGTTTGAACTGGACTAACGCATCCGGCTGACCTTCTTCAACCATCTCCTGGGTCACATCGACGAGAATGTTCGATACGACGTCCTCTACATTGATGAGCGGCAACAGAGTCGGGTTCTCATAAAATCGCTCCACGAGCGTATTAGCTAATACATCTAAATTGGTATAAAGCTTCATGTCTTTTCTTCCTCCCTTTGTGAAATCATTTCCAGACCTCTCCGCGTCCCCATGCATCCAAATCCACTTTGTTGTAAAGCTTGAGCTTCGAATTTTGCGGAGTATGATAGGGAATACCGTCGCGTATCGTATATTTGTCGAGGGTCGCTGCATCAATCCCAAGATGATGCGCGGCTGCTTGTCGTTGCATCCACTGAGGCTGTATGTCACTCAGCTTACGGATTGCGCGGTCTGCGCTCTCCTCCAGTAGATGTTCTAGTTGAATCTTGGATAATGTGATAATTTCTATCGCATCCATGAATGAACTCCCTCCTTCATACAAGCGTCGGGCGCCAATTGCTGACGTACTTCAAGGCTTCGTCGAATTGGTTCTGCCGAATGTCGCGGTAAGAGGCAACAGCGAACGCACGCTTGATGTCACTACCGAATCGACCGTACAATTTCCCTTTCGTGTCATACAGTTCCGATGGTCGCTCATCTAACTCTTTCCAGATATGTTCCGCACGTTTCTTCTTAGCACGTTCAATAGCAAGTTGCTGTCCATAGTCGAGCGTCATCCGCTCATCGATCTTCTCCGTCAGCACGGTAATGGCTGCTTCCGTCTCCTCTTGCTTGACGAGCATTTGCGATGTCGCAGCGAACAACTCTGCAAACGGGATACCCTTCGGCATTTCATAAGATCCGGTCTGGCGGATCGACGGAAGAACGTCTTCCATCACCCAGTTCTCGAATTTTTGTGCTGCAGGTAACTTTGAGTTCGTGACGAGTCTATAGACATCTGGTTCTCGAATAACTCTCGTTTCCTGTGATCTACCTAAGTTATCGATGACGGGATGAAATATCCCCTCACCTTTGCAATGCCGATTGACAGCTTTATGCGGTTCTTTATATCCAAGAGCCTTTGCTACGTCTGAAGCGACAAATAGCGGATTTGTTTTATCGCCGATCATGCGAATAGAGTTTCCTTCGAACACTTTTGTTAGCTGATTCATTATTAACCTCCGTATGATTTTCATTTTTAGAAATTGGGTAAAAATAAACGAAAAGTTTTATTGCATTTATAAATTACCGTTTCGGTAATCAGTCGACAAAAAAATATTCAATTGGCTTACCATACAATCTAGAGAGCTTCATCAAGAATGTTGATTTGATTCCTCGCTTTCCAGCCTCAATCCTACTAATCGTTGCGGCTGACTCGTAACCTGTAAAATCAGCAACTTCCTTTAGAGAAAGATTCCGTTCCTTGCGAGCATTTCTTAATTTTTCAAGGTCAACTTTGGGTTCCGGCAAATGAATCACCTCCTTATTTATTACCATATCGGTAACTTATGAACTCAATATACATTACCATTTAGGTAATCGTCAATACTTTATTTCCAATTCGGTAAAAACAGTTTTCCGTTTTGGCAAAAATGATATATTTGAAAGGAGATACTAATATGGAGTTGATACTAATGGAGAAGGCTTTTCGAGGGGATAGACTTAAAGAACTGCGTCTGAATCGCGGATGGGCACAAGATGACACTGCATTGAAGTTAGGTATAACACCTGCGACGTTATCAAGATTTGAGACTGGAAAGCGTCAACCGGATCCATCGACTTTGGTTTTATTAGCGGACACGTTTGATGTCACTGTAGATTATTTACTTGGCAGAGTCGAAGATCCTAGAAATACTTTGAACAACTATATTGAACATGTCTCTAAAACTAATAAACTGATCGGGATGCATTTTTCAGAAGAAGAACTTAACTCTCTTGATCAAGAAAAAATCGATAAGATTGTAAGTTACATGAAGGACCAAATCGCTTTAGCGATATCAACCGGAATAAATGATAAGACTAAAAAATAAAACTGATTGACGCCAACTATTCAGCTGCGTCAATCAGTTTTTTTAGTGAACTGTGCCATAAATTCGTTTTAGAGATCTCAGATTCAATCTCACTATTCACAAAGAGAACGTATGCGCCTAATTCCTCGCTCCAACATCCTTTTAGCGGAACAAGACCATCATTAGTTTTCAACATCAATTTTTCATTGCCAGAGTAATCCATCACAACTCTCCTTTAAACAAGAACATTTGTTCTATTCGTTTCCATCATTATGCATGACGCATAACCCATTTTCAAGCAATACCCTGTATTTTACAACGTTATCAATTCGACACATAACGACAATCAAGCATTTTTCTTTTTCTGTTTTTCATAATAGTTTATAAAAATTAGTACAGTTTTTGTCGAAATAAAAAAGGATGATTTCTCATCCTTTACAAATCATCTCAATTCTTCTGTGAGAGTTACCGAAGAGGCTAATTTTTCGATGTTGTCCTTTAGTATATAGCCATCTGAAGTACGAGAGTCATTTAACGCCATCAAAGAATTTTTATCAAATACATACTTTACTATGAAGATTCCATTCTCATCATCTATAAACAAAGCTAGTTGATCTAGTTTCTTATCTTTATCTAACGCTTCTTTAACAACAGAAGCAGCTAAGTGCTTGGATTGACTATGGATTTGTTCCAAAGATCCACCAATAGGCTTAACACGCAACATAATAGTGTGGTTTGATTCATTTAGAGCAGAAAAGTTCTTTTCGACTTTTTGAGTCTTGAAGATGTAATCATTTCCGATTTTCTTATAGAATGACGTAATTGATTGCTTTTTCGGTGTCTTTACCTCTGCCTCTTCCTTTTTTGATTCCTGAGGCTCCGACACTACTTTGTCGTTACTGATTTCTGTTTTTTCTTTTTGAATCGTTTCGGGTTTCGCAACTGCTTCTTCTTCATTCCCAACGAACAGTCCGACTACGAATAAAAGCATAAGAGCATATACACTAATTGCAATCGCAGACTTCCAAATGGACCCGCTGCGGAAACCTAGCACCTTTTGGATTGCCTTCCGCTTCTTAAGAATGATTTGCTTCTGTTTCTGGATTTCCTTACGTATCTCATCACCGTCATATGCCCTCGCGATAGTTAAAACAACGTCTCTTTCTTTTTCATCACTATAATAAAAAGATTTCAAGAACAATTCATCTAAATACATCTGCTCGGGCAACGCATCCCATTTTACCTTCTCAACGAGTACGAATATACCGTCTTTCTCCTCGACAAACCGAAGTCCGTCACTTTCTTGTACAATATACCAATCGACACCAATTCTCTTCTTTCTATAACGTCCGCTCGCTATATTCAGACCTGGGTATTGTTCTTTAAGACGTTCTATCGATGTTTTTTCGACTTTCTTTTCCTGTTTCTCCTCCATCTTGTTCATCCTCCTTCAATTCATCATTCTCCCTATTATATTCGGATTAGTATTGCAATAGTTTCATTATTTTACTTAATTATCTAATAAAATCTTTTATTTATGGGAATATTTTCTATTAAATGTATACTGAAGTAAAACACTGAAAGGAAGGATAACTATGGATTCTAAAGAAATTCGTCGTACCCTGAAATCAAATCATCCTGAAGGGTACGTAACGAGCGGACAGCACCAAAGTGATTCTTACAGTATTCCCTATTACGTCGTTGCGACTGCTAAAGAGGGGCTTTTCTTCTATGTCAATAGACGTGGATCTCTCGATATGGATCTTCACTTACCTTGGGTAAAAGTTCCGGATACGCTATATCTTCGAAAGGATAAGAAAGACAAGACATATCGTACAAAAGAAGAATTATTACTGACGATTTTTGTCGGTGATAAAGAGGGTAAAATGGTAGCTGAACTGATTGAAGGACGTCGGAAACTTTTACCTTGGATGAAGTTTCCTTGGTATCGAAAGGTTCCCGGATATCGTAGTCAGGTCGCTTGGAAGATGGTCATGGCTTCAATGTTCTATTTCTTCTTCCTCGGAATGATCTTCGCCAGTGCTTTGGAGGATGTTGAAGATGATACTAAACAAGCCGTGAAGCAACCCGTCGTTCAGACAGAGGCAGAAGAAGAACCGAAGAAGTCAGATTCTGAAGCCGCAAAGAAGAAAAAAACTGAAGAACTAGCAGCTGCTAAAAAGGCTAAAGAAGCTGAAGAGAAAAAGAAAGCTGCTTTAGAAAAGAAAAAGGCTGCCGCGAAACTGGCTGCTCAACAAGAAGCTGAACGAAAGGCGAAAGAAGAAGCTGCTCAAAAAGCTGAAGATGAGGCTGCTGTGACCCAAGTTAGTTTTGATAACTGTGATGATTTAAGAACTGAATATCCGAACGGTGTACCTAGCTCTCATCCGGCATATGATTCAAGTATGGATCGTGACAAAGATAATTTTGCATGCGAACGCAATTAAAAAAAGTGATCCTTATGGGTCACTTTTTTTAATTGTTACACATCTATCGATCCTATGTTCTATAAAACAAACCATTGGGCTCTCCGATACTTTTGAAGTACAAATCAATGTTTTCAGCAAAATAGAAAATTGCATCTACAGCAAGAGAATACGCATATTGAGCTTCCTCTTTGTCAAATAAAACTCTTGATCCATGTGCGATTTGATTTCGCCATCTCAAGACTTTTGTTTCCCATCCAATCCAATCATCCATTTTGCTAAGTTTTGTTTTATATAATTCTTTCATGAGAGTGTTAACTTTAGAGGGTATTTTCTTATCTTCTAACAAATCATAAATTTCACCTTCCGATAGTTCACCTTTTTCTAAGTAGCCATGAAATAAAAATGTATCTACGAAGGATTCAAATGCAATTTCAGCAAATAAAATAGAAGTTGAATAATCTCCATCAACTAAATTTTTCAATGAGAGTTGTAACAAATGCATCCATGTAGCAGAATAATTCTCCATATTTGCATTTATATATAGCATTACTTTGGCGTCTAAACCAAAAAGACTAGTATCGGTATTCTCATGAAGAGATGTAAAAACATCAAAACCTTCGCTTGTAATATTGGATACTCCAACCGAAAAATTTTCGAGAGGTACAGCCCAAACTTTATGGACCCTTAAAACTCCTTCTGGAAGTTTACAGTTTTTCATGAAGCCTATCTTCACATCAATTGTATGAAAAAAAATATAGTTTGCTAAAAAAGAATTTGCTTGAAGTGCGTTTTCTTCATACACTTTTAGTCCCTTTTTAATACCATCGTATATAGAAAATTCAGCTTCACAAGAAGGATCATGGCAACTCAATCTATCCTTTTTTAAGTCTTCTTCGTCTAAACTCCAAGCACTATCGCAATCGATACAATGAATCATATAAACAAACTTTCCAAAGTAATCCATTCATACTCCCCCCATCTTTTATTCTGTAAAAATATTATAAAACATTTCCATATATACATATACTTATTAACTAAATAAGGAAAATGATCTGGTGTTTTGAAACAAATTCTTTATAATTAGTAACAGAGATTACAAAAAGACATTTTTAATTAAAACAGATATACTCAAAGCACCTTCTCTGGTGCTTTTTTGAGACTTTAAAATCGAACGTATGTTCTAAAAAGCATGAACTGGGGGCCATGACTATGGCGAATATCAAAAAAAATCCGAAGACTGGACTATGGTGGGTTCGACTCTCACTCGGTACAGATGAACGAGGAAAACGAATCCAGCACTACTACTCCAACAAACGAAAACAAGAGGTTGAGTTTTGGATCGCAGAGCAACTGACTGCGCGAAGAGATGGGACGATCCAGAAAGTCATTCAAGTAAGAACGATGGAACAACTCATCGAACTGTGGCTCGAGGACCATGTCCGACTGACCAAGGCCACAACCACCTATCATTCCTACCGCTCCATCGTCCGACAAATACCAGATTGGTTCATGAAGCTAAAGGTCGATCGGGTTGAAGCCATCCATGCGCAACGTCTGCTCGCGGATTGGCACCGGGATCAAATCAAAGCTTCGACGGTCAACTCTAGACGTGCCATCTTCGTCGGCATGTTCAGCTGGGCGATTCGGATGAACAACTACAGAGGGTCAAATCCCTTCTCGGCGGTCACGAAGTTGAACGAAGGTCTAAAGGAGATGCAGACGTATTCCGCAGAACAACTTTCCCGCTACTTGCGTACCGCACGTGATGTGATGACGACAGGGAACTACGCTGCGGTGATGTTGATCAGCTACACCGGTCTTCGTGCTCGTGAGGCGACGGCTTTGCGCTGGTCGGATGTCGACTTCGAACGGATGGTCATCATGGTGAAACGGACGGCAATCGAGGTCAAGGGAGGCTATTCATTCTCAAACACGAAAGGTAAGAAGGTCCGAGTCGTCACCATCTCTCCGCATGTCGCTGAAGAACTTCGTCGTATCCGTGTCGAACAACGCTACGATAGTTTGCGTATGGGCTGGCGAAATGAAGAGGACTTGGTCTGCCTTGGTGTATCGGGCGCCTATCTATGGCATTCAGGGCTACGTCGGCGTCACATTGAGACGTTCAAGACCGCTGCACTCCCGAAAATCACATTGCACGGTCTTCGTCATACGCATGCTTCACTCTTGATGGAAATCGGTGTCCACGCGAAGGTAATCCAGGAAAGACTGGGTCATGCGGACGCCACTTTGACGATGGACACCTATGCTCACGTATTGCACACTTTACAATCGGATACGGCGAAACAATTCGAACAGCTTTTAAAACACAAAAAAACCGCTCAACAGAGCGGTTCGTAAGAAAAATCCCGATTTTCACATCAACTGTGCAATAAGTGTGCAATGAGATTTTTATATGTGCTAGAAATGGCTTAAGACTGCGGTCTTTTCCGACGCAAACCATAATATTGATAGAACTGAACTTCGATGTTCCCGTTATACAGCTTTCGGCGCTTCGTCGCTGGACGACCGTACGCTTTTTCGAACTCAACATACGACGTGATCATGTAGACACTGTAGTATGGGAATTCTTTATACGCTGTTCCGATCTTGCGGTACAGTTGATGAACTTCACGCGCATCCTCAAGACGTTCCCCGTACGGCGGGTTCCCGATGATGACACCGAAGTCTTCCTTCGGTTTGAAGTCTGCTGCATCGCGTTGCATGACGTTGATTGCATCGCGGACGTCTGCGAGTTCTGCGTTTGTTTTCGCAAGCTTGACCATCTCTGGATCGACATCGCTTGCGTAAATCTTCAATGGTTTGTCCCACTCCGCTTTTTCGTTCGCTTCGTTGATCGCATCGAACCACGCTTTCTTCGGAATGCATTTCCATTCTTGTGAGACGAACTCACGGTTGATGCCTGGTGCGATATTACGCCCGATCATCGCCGCTTCGATTGCCAGGGTGCCTGAACCGGTGAAGACGTCGTAGAGCGGCATATCCGGCTTCCAGTTCGTCAGCATCAACATTGCTGCTGCCATCGTCTCTTTCAGTGGAGCGGCCGAGTGGAACTCACGGTAGCCGCGTTTGTGTAACGCGTCGCCAGACGTATCGATCGTTAATGTCGCGATGTCTTTTAACAAAGCAACTTCGATCGGATAGCTCGCGCCTGTCTTCGGCAACCATTCCGTTCCTTTGTTGTACGCTTCTTGCATGTGCGAGACGATCGCTTTCTCAGTGATCTTTTGACAGTCACGGATCGAGAACAGCTTCGATTTGACCGAACGACCGTTGACGATGAAGTTCGCATCCCACGGCATTAATTCGTGCCACGGTAGTGCCTTGACTTGATCGAACAATTTTTCGAATGTTGTCGCGCGGAACTCAGCAACGACAAGTTTGATCCGGTCCGCTGTCCGAAGCCACATGTTCAAACGGGGAATGTCCTCCATCTCACAATCGATGTAGACCTTTCCGTCTTCGACCGTACACTCGTATCCTAACGCACGGACTTCTTTTGCGACGAGCGCTTCGATTCCCATCGCCGCTGTCGCGATGACTAAGCGTTTTGCCATATTGCGTTCACTCCTTTATCGTTTCTTCCACTGTATCGTTTCATTGCAATAAAAAAAGAGCCCAGGGTGGACCTGGACTCTCGTTCAACTTAAAAATAACAGCCTATGTGGTCCTGTAAGCCATGTTCTGTTCCTTAGTGTTCCAAACGGTTTGACCCTCACACGCAGGCGACAATCATCTATCTCCGTATTTGCATACGCTCTCCATTGCGTTCAGTTCCGCTCCGGAAATTCCCCTACCAAATTTGGGTTTCTCGCTCGTGGGGTTTACCTCGTTCCACCTTCATGGTTTCCCATGAAGCTCCGTCACTGTGGCACCTTCAAGAAGTTTCGGCCATATCCGAAGACTTAGGCGTTCCTTCTGCCGTCAGCTTGACGCTGCCTACACTTATCTTTTTGTGTAGCACGATCACTACAGCCATCGCAGGCTGTGCGAGCATGGACTTTCCTCAAAGCACCGAAATGCCCCGCGATTGTCCGAACCAACATAGTCACTGCTTATGAGTGTAGCGTAGATGCCGCTTTCCTGCAAGAGGTAATTCTCGTTTTACAAACGAAAAAGTTGCGTCCCTGCCTCATTTCACGGTATAGTACAAGAGTTCAGAAGGAGGCATGCAGCATGAAAAAACGACGCTCTGGTACGAACCGGCGAACGGTTCGCAAGTTGACATTCCTGATCGAGATCGACGAGATCAAGGCACTTCATCTGCGAAACGGCATCTTCGCCTTCTATCGTCAAGGAGAGCTCATCCACGCGTTCGAGCCGTTCAACGTCAAGGCGCCCGATGCACTCTCAAAACGTAGCTATCATTTCGATCAACACGATATCTTGCTTATGAACGAACGGTTCCCTGAGCAAATCCCGTTGTATGATGAAGCGATGACGTTACGCTCTTGGGCCGACCAGGTCGCTTATGGTTTATACCAATTGATCGATTCCAGTCGCCTGTCGTTCGTCCATGAGGATGACACAGGATACAAGATGGAAGCGATGATCACATGGACTGGAGAGGCATTGACGCCTCCGACGCCCGTCTATAAAAAAGGAAAAGACCCGAAGTAACCTTCAGGTCTCGTACGGCGCTTCCCACTCAGTGGGAGGCGCTTTTTTATTTGACTGTCAGTAAGCGTTCGACGGTCCGCGTATGCCGTCCACCTGTCGTTGTAAAGACAAGTTTATACGCTCCCTTGTCTTTCAACTTATACGTAAACTTATGCGTACCGTTCGTTAAATTCGATTGTGTGAATGTCTTAACGACCTTCCCGTCCTTATAGAGACGTGTCGTCGTCTTCGCACTCGCATACTCATCAAAATAGAAGGTAAACGCCTGATTCGGCTTAACCGTTGCCGGTAACGAAATCTTCGAGATCGGTGCCGGCAGTGTCGCTAAGATACCGGCATTCAAGCGACCTGTTCCGTAATGCAACTTCGTATCACCTGATTTTTTCGACGCTGCAGCATATAACTTACTGCGCATCGTCGTGTTCGAGACGAATGGATTCTTCGATTTTGCGAGCGCCAACACACCACTGACGACCGGTGTCGCCATCGATGTTCCGTCCAAGTAGCCGTACTTGTTGCCGACGATCGTCGAGTAGATCCCTTCCCCCGGTGCCATGATGTTGAGTCCTTTACCGTAGTTCGAGAACGTCGAGGCACGCCCCAGCGTTCCGACGGATCCGACACCGACGACTTGACTCATCGATCCTGGGAAGAGTACCTTATTGCGTCCGTCGTTTCCGGCTGCTCCGACGACAAGGATATTTTTCGCTTCCGCCTTTTTAACCGCTGCTTCCATGTACGGATCAAACTCATATTGTCCGAGTGACAGATTGATGACATCTGCTCCCTGCTCGATTGCATACAAAATACCGTCGCCGATGTCGATTGATGCAGCAAAGTCGCCATCGAAGACATCGGCCCCGATCAGTTTGACACCAGATGCGACACCGACGATCCCTTGACCGTCTTCACGCGCCGCGACGATGCCGGCGACGTGTGTCCCGTGGTCGTCTGGTTTCCGGATTCCAGAAATCGTCGTCGTCTTATAGATGACGTCCTTGAACTCATGGTGTTTCGTATCGATCGCATCATCGATGATTGCAACCCGGATGTCCGATTTTCCGCGGCTGTACTTCCAGTAAGCCGGAATGCGCGACTGATCAAGATACGTTTGTTGAAACTGAGCAGAATCCGTCGCTCTCTTGACGTCCGTGATTGGAATCAAATCGACATCGATATCCTTTTCCTCGAGATGCGCAAGCGGCTCGACGAGCGAGAATCCTTTTTGTTTCAAGGCACGAATCTCGGTCAGCCCCTGATTCGCCAACCACTCTTGTTTTTGTTGTTCTGTAAACGTCGGATCATATTGTACGTATTGAGACTGCGCGAAAGCAGACGTTGGCATGGCGACGATTGTCGCTAGCGTGAGTAGTGCAAGTTGCTTTTTCATGGGAACCCTGCCCTTCTCTGATTACGCGCCGACCGAAGAATCGTCTGGACTAAAGCGGAACCGTGCCGTCCGGTTCTTCGCTGACTTCAAAAGGAATGATCTTTCCGATCGTCACGTAAGCATAATAGCGTGCAAGGACCGCACGCCAACGCGTTGCATCAATCCCCGTCAGGTCTTCACCTAACGGGGAACCGTCGAATGTCTCGAACTGTTGGCAAAAGAAGGCTTCTTCCTCCTCATGCCACGTCACTTCTTCGCCGATGAACCCGGTCGAAAAGCGGACAAAATCCGCAATCGAGGGTCCAATCACTTCTGCCGGCAAGCGTTCGCTCATCCGTCCGACCAGTTCATACCGGTCGTGTTGTGCTTGTTCCGCTTCTTCAATCGAATGACACAGCAGCACTTCACGATTTATTTCTACTAACACGACATAGTCACCACTCGGTAAATTGACGTGAATCATCCCTACCCCCCTCGGACTGAATTCGTGCGGCTTCTAGGTGTCATTTTTTCTTCGATAATTTATAATGTCCATTTTCGATCAAATGTTAATTCAATCGGCTCGTTATCTTTCGACTTTAACATAACGATAACGACCCGCGTCGTTTCAATTTGATCGACGAGATCCGCTTGACGAAGAGACTGAATTTCCTTTGAAGAACCGGCTTCAATCCGGTCTCTGTAAGGGGCAAGCAACTCTTGTTGATTGCTTGCGAGTGCGTACCAGGCAAGACGGGCAAACGGTTCGTCCTTCGCCGTTTCAAGCGCATAACTCTCGAAGATATCTGGAAGATAACTGCTAAATTGATCAAGCGCGTCGATTCGTTCAGCGACATCTAAAATCGTCAACCAGCTCGGGAGTGAAAGCAACGATTCGCTCGACCACCAGTCGAGTAAATCGACATGCTCTTTAAGTAATTGCTGTGCTTCTGGTCGATCGATCATATGTTGTAGCGTCTGGATGAGTTCGTTCCAGGCAAGTGACCAGTACTCCTCTGATGGATTAGCTGAAAGGAAAAATTGACGATAGACCGTCAACAATTCCGAAACGTCCGTTAATGGTTCGACTTCTAGCCGTTGATTGAATCGGCTAACTGCTTTCGTAAAATAATTTGGTTCAAGCGTCAGTGCCATATAGAGTAATTTTGGTGCATTTTTAATTTCGCCTTGATCGACCGTCTCAAATAATTCTTGAATCCATTCTGGTTGTGGTTGTGTCATAATCTTTTTCCTCCGTCTAGTAAATTTATTTACTATACCCGAAAAAAGATTGGTTAAATCCTTTCTTCTCTAAATCGCTCCGATTCGTTGGGCGGTTTCCTCCGAACACAAGACGATCAACGTCCCGTTTTTCGGAATCGCTTCATCGAGTCGACGGTTCAAATCGAGTCGTTTTCCATCAGATAAGATCGTGACGCCTTCTTCTAGCAAAGCATGATAGGCGTCACGGTACGTCCCCCACTCCGGTCTACTCGGAATCGAGAACATGCCCTCACCGTCCTTCGTCAACAAATCCGTCACGACCTTCGTCACACCAGGATGATGGGACGCGAGGATCGCCATCCGGGCAATCGTCTCATCACCAAGTAACACCTCATCAACCTTAACCTGTTCGAAGCTGTCGAGGTGTTCTTCAAGCATCATTTCGACGATTGTATAAATGTTCGGATTCGCCCGTTCGATGCTTGAAGCAATCAACAATGTCCGTCCGTCAGCATGGACCGGTGGAATCGAATGATCGGCGAGGACGATCGCGCGAACCGCCTTTTCGATGTGTGCCCGTTCGAGCGTCGATGTCAGTGCCGGATCACCACAGACGTAATGAAATCGTGGGTGACTGAATGGCTCGCGCTCTAAATCATCGACGAGGACGACATCCGTATGTTCGAGTAATGACTCGATGACGTGCTTCGAACGCCGACTGTAACCGAAAACGACGGTATGCCCTGTTTCTTTCACTTGTAATAACCCTCTTTCCTTTTGATTGCGAATCAACTGGACACCGTCGACCAGTTTTGAGATCAATCCACCGACGATCCCGATTCCAAAGATGAAGACGAAAATCGTCAGAATCCGACCGGTATCAGAATTCGGGAAGAAGTCGCCGTACCCGACCGTGACGACGGTCGTCATCGTCCAGTAGACGGCCCGGAAGTAGGAACCGAACGTCTCTGGCTCAAGAGCATACATGATGCCCGCGACACCAAAGACGAAGATCAAAGATGCATATCCGAGCGTCCGCATGCGTAAAAACGATACTTTTCGTAAAAAACGTAACCAGACCATCTTTTTTTCATTCCTTTCGAACAATCCGGTCTCTTTCCCTGTCAATAAGGGCGAAGGAGGTGATACACATGACACAAGCAGAAGAAATCAAGACGAGTCTCGTCATTGTCTTCGAGCGGAAGGACAAAGTGACAGCAAACGGTGATGCCGTCGTCGCTCGCCGCCGCTACAACGGCTTACGTTCGAATCTTCCAGCAGACGTCGTCGCTTCGATCGGTCAAGCGGTCGGCAGCTTACTCGACGGACGCTACGCGCTGACGGAAATCAGCCGTGACTACGCTCTACTCAAGGCATAACTCGTCCCTACATTTCATGAAAGGAGTGACCATTGATGGAACATACGATCGTCCTGACATTTGATACGGTGACAAAAAAACCATATCGCTTGCGGATCGCTGGTGCGAAGGAAAATGCGACCGTGGCTGAGATCAAAGCAATCGGTGACTTGTTCGTCGCCCATGACCCGTTCATGAACGGTGTCACACGACTCGCGTCCGCTGAATTGCAAAATAGTTCGGAATCGCCATTCGTCTTGTAAGCTTTTTCAGTCCATCGTCACGGGATTACGTGACGATGGCTTTTTTTTGGTATACTAGAAACATCAACCAGCTGAAAGGAAGTCAATTTATGGCCAAACGCCCACTCACTCCTCGCGAATGCGAACTCGTCGTCTGTAGTCTCTACGTAATGGAACTCATCCCGTTCGAAGGCATCATGGAACGTCTCGAATCCATTACGCTCCGAGACATCATCGGCCCCGTCGCACGTGGTGAATCGACGCGGGAGCAAGCTGCTGACGCGCTTGACCAGTACATCAAGGTCCGGCGTCGCCGGTTCCGCAACGTCCCACCGGAACATCTGTGGTCGCTTGACGACCGGATTGAACAAGAAGCATTGCGGATGATCCGCAAGCGTTCGCCGCTCTCGGCAGGAGAAAAGCTCCAGCCGAAAGCCATTCCTCATGAAATGGGCGATACGGTCGAGATGAAAGTGACCGAAATTCAGGATCGCAACAACAAAGTGACCTTGATCGGGAAAGTCGGAAACGTCACGGCGAAGCTCCCGGTCGCGAACCGTCAAGCCTATAAAGGCAATAAGACGATCTCTGCCTGGATCACGGGTGTCGAGAAAAAACCTGCCTTACTTCATCTGTCGACATCCGACTACGGCAAACATCAGCCGTCAGACGACGTTAAAGCAGCGTATGCAACTGCCGTCGCCGCTTTACGTCGTTATTTCGAGACGAACGAACTCCCGACGACCGAAGAAGTCGATCTCGCGAAATCACTGTTCCAACGGATGATCCGTCGCGATCAGGATGATTGGTTCACAGTGTACGTCGCGATGGGTCGTCCGCAACTTGATCACGTCCGGCGCTGGGTCAAGGTCATCCAGATGCTCGCCCGCTCACTGCGTGGAGACGAGGAAGCGACACAACAACTCGCTTCGCAGGAAGATCGTTTCTTCAAGGACGCCTTATTGCGTGCTTGTAAAGCGACAGAGAAAAATTTCACGTCTTGATGCTTTCGCCCTAGAATGTATCGATTCCTAGTCAAAACGAAAAAAAGAACGCTTCGGACCGGATAACTTTTTCCGGTGCGAAGCGTTTTTTTCGTGGATCATTGAACCGCAAAATCATAGATACGCGTTCCTTTTTTACGATTCGCATCTTTGATTTCTCCTTGATACATCAGTTGGTCATTCTTCAGATCGATCACGGACACTTGGAATCCATCGTTTGTCTCGGAAGAGAGATAAAGCTGCATCTCGTCCTTAGAGTCCAACCATTCAATCTTTTTCAAAACGAGCGGACTGCTTACGCTATGCTCGGATAATCGCTTCGTTTCCAAGTCGAACATCGACCATTCGATTCGTTTCGTCTCCCCTTCCGGCAGGTGGAAGCCGATGAGATAACGACCGTTCGCATAGGGCGTATAACCGATTTGTTGCTGATTCAACTCCTTGATGGAACGAACGCTTTTGCCGTCATCGAGGAAATAAGATAGTTTAGTGTTCTCCTCATCGCTGTCAGACGGTTGTTCCGTGTAGACCACCTCATTTTGATGAATCGCTAAAAATTGACGAGCGTGTTTAGGCGCTACTGGCTTTTGAAGAACGATCTCTTCGACCCGCTCGCCTGTTAAATCGAGTACAAGCAGTTTCGTTTCCCTTGGCTGATCGACTCGATCGAGTTGGATGTAGACCCTCATCGCCTGTTTATCGACGACACTGGCTCGTATGTCCATCCCCGTCTCAAGTTTTGTATCATACTGAAATGTTTTCTCGAACATCTCCTCCGTCTTAAACGTAAACATCTTAAATTGCAGTTTATTGTGTTTGATCTGAATCGCATACTCTGATTGTCCATCTCCACTTACATTCGTTTCCATATGCGTCGTGAATTCGTAATATTCATCCGGCAAATCCGTCATGCTATCATCACGGAATAGTTGCCCGATGTACGAATTTGACTGTTTTTCGATGTCTCCCTTAGCGTTGACATCATAAATCGTCGAACGCATGCCTTTCGTCTGAAGACGTAAATTAAAATTTTCGATTTGCGAAGGTTTTCCACTGACGGTCTCGAGCGAAAAGTCTGCTCCTTTGATCGACAGCGTGTAGCCGATGTAGCTTCCGATTGTTATGAGAATGATCACTCCATAGATCAGAAGTTGACGATATCGTTTCATGAGATTTCTCCTTTAGACGGATAGACGCGTCTGGACTAACCGCAGATTTTTGTACGACACATATAACGTCAAGAGCACGATGTACCCGAGATAAAATTGCATGTGCAGTTGACTCAAATCGTTCGAAATAGCTGACAATGCTACACCTAAAATGATATAACCGACAATCAATGCGATTCCGTGTAATCCGACGAGCAAGAACGCTTTTCCCTTTCGGAACGATCGTTCAAGTAATACTGTCATGAAGACGAACGAGATGACGATGAATGACATCAGTAAGATGAATAAAATATCACTCGGATACATCGTATAGAACAGATTCATGTAGAAGGAGTATTCATTGATGCTGGCTGTGACCTGTTGAGCATCTGGTAACAACCATAAGTAGAGATTACGACTAAGTAACAACAGTCCCCACTGAATTCCGATCAAACTAGTCACGACAAGTAAGAGTGCCGTCATTTTCGATCCAAAAATCGCCCGGCGTGATCCCGGTAACAATAGCAATCTGTAGATGTACTTCGTCTCACCCATCCAGTCGCGGTACCAAATCCAGAACGCAAACAGGATGATCATCCCCATTGCTAATACAATGATTGAATCGTAAAAATCCGTTGCTTGTGCGAATGTCAACGCACCACCTGCTCGCGCAATTGCGTCCATTTCTGATATCTGTTCGATCCGCATCGTTTTCTCGATCGTGCTTTGATAATCGTAAATCTGATAGAGCAGTGACGCGATTTCCGCGACGATCAAGCCTGAAATCAACAACACCAGTAATTTCGTACTTCGTTTCAGTTCTTCATTCGTTAATAACAACCAGCGTTTCATCCTTGATATACCTCCCGCATCCGGTCTTGGACCGATTGATGATGATGACCGCGCAGTTCATCCGTCTCTTTGACTTCGACGATCTGACCGTCTCGTAAGAACAACACTCGATCGATCACTTGCTCGACTTCGGCGATTTCGTGAGTCGTCATCAGGATGCTCCGTCCTTCCATGAACTCACTTGAGAAAATCCAGGCAATCTGTTCCTTCATGAATAAATCGATTCCCGCGAGCGGTTCGTCGAGTAATATGTATGGACGATCGAGGGCGAATCCTAAGACGAGATTGAACTTCGCTTTATTCCCTTTTGATAAGTTCGCCATTTTATCCGTCGTAAACAGCTGGAACGTCTGCAGCAGTCGTTCCGCTGTCTCTTGATTCCAGTCTGGATAATGATCTGCCATATATGCGAGCGCTTGTCCGATCGTCATGTAGCTCGGCATCGTCTGAAGATCAGGCACGAACGCAATTTTGTCGCGCGATGTTTTACCGTCGACCGTCACCGTCCCAGCATCAACCGGAATCAGACCGAGAATTGCTTTTAGGATCGTCGACTTCCCTTCCCCGTTCAAGCCGATCAAACATGTCACTTCGTTTAGAGCGACGGAGAACGTCACGTCACGTAAGACCTGTTTTTTTCGTCCATATCGCTTCTGTAATCCTTTTACCTCAAGCATCCGGTTCACCCTCCTTGATTGTCACCATTGTATTAAGACAATAGTACATCTGTTAACTGTATGGTACATGCCATACAGTCTAGCGTCAACCTGTTTTTTCCTCATGTTATCCAGAAAATGAAAAAAGAGCCGGGAAGCAACGACCGACTCGTTCTATGCGTCTACAAAAAAAGAGAGGACATCCTAACGGACGTCCCCTCTGAAAACGTGACTGGTGCTTCAATAAATATCAATCGTTGACTCCAGTGCCCGGCATGTCCGACGCACGGTCGGTAAGAAGTCGGTCCGTTTTGCGACACCGCCTTCAATCTGTACATGCTGAATGCCTTTCGTCCGCTGCATCGCTGTTAAGACGGTGACCAGCTCGATGAACCAATTCGAGATCAGTTCGACGACCTGTTCGTCAAAAGCGGCAGCGCCATACACATCATACCCGTTCTCGCAGAGATGGTTCGGGAAGCGGGCTTTGAACCGATGAATCAAAGTGTCCGTCGTTGGAATCAAAAATTCGTTATAGACGACACGTTGTTCGGCATCAAGGGTCTGTTCTGTCACACCATCCATCATCAAATGTGGCTGATTGCCGATATTCAATGTCCAACTCGTCTTTTTTCGCTCGCCAGTGGAAGTGATCGTTCGCATGGTTTCATCCATCTCCTTTTGATGTGTAAGCGTTTACCTTCTCATTCTACCTGTCATTTGACCTGTTCTGCAACCGTCAACTTGACCAATTTAAATGATGACTTCGCTTGACATTCAGTCTATCAAATTCAGCGCTTTTTGACGATGTCAGGAATTAACATCATCCTTGTAAATGTAGACGGCAACGAGATCGATCAAGACATGGATGATGATCAGCGGCCAGAGTGTCTCAAGTGCTAGGTACAAGTAACCGAATCCCGCCCCGATCAGTCCTGTCACGAGGATTGCGAACCACCCTTGATAACGATGCGCGACACCAAACAAGATTGCTCCGATCCAGACGAAACTGACGTCAGAAAACGGTAAAAATAATCCGAGCACATGAAAGAGAAATCCGCGATAAATCAACTCTTCCGTCACTCCTGCCATCAGCGCGACCATCTGAAACCCGGTCCGTTCCTCTTTCGTTCGCGGCAGAATCAGTCGCTCCGCCTCACTTTGATAAAGCGGCAACAAACGTTTGCGAAACGCCGGAACAGTCGCCGTCAAAATTAAAACGAAGCAGAGAAGGACGATCAGTCCAATCGTCGCGTACCAGACAGGACCACTTGGGACAAAAAACGTCAAGCCGACTTCTAGCAACTGCGTGCCGCTGATCAGTGTTCCACCGACGAGCAACAAACATAAGATCCCGCTCGACTGGACCATCGAGGGGTAGAATTCCTTGCGAGGAACGATCGTCAAATCGACCGGACGAACCGCTGCGATGATCGAAAGGACGACGAGTAATCCGAGTAAAAACCCATTTACGAAGAGATACATGACTTCGACTCCTTTTTTGATTCCACACTCCCGTCACAGAAAGTGCTATTAGACCCTACTAAAATATGATACCATTCAGTGGAATCCTAAACAGAGGAGAGAACAATATGCGAAAAGTTTTTCGAATCAGCATCTTGTTCGTACTGTTCGCCCTCATCGTCAGTAGCTTCATCTACTGGCAAAATCGGGAACGTGTTCAAAATGAAATGTATCGTACGTATTATGGACAGCATGGCGTACCTGCCGAGAACATCGACATCTACGAACAAGCCGCGGCACGTTACGGCATCGACTGGAAGCTACTCGCCTCCATTCATCGCGTCGAGACGATCTTCTCGAACTCGTCAGCGATGCAATCGTCCGTTGGCGCAATCGGCCCGTTCCAATTCATGCCGAAAACATGGGTCGGTTGGGGATACGAAGGTGGCACGTCGCTCGGTGACATCGAGCATGACGGCATCGACGTCACGGATCCAAAAGCCATCGAGAAGTATGGGGGTCTCGGAGTTGACGCGGACGGTGACGGGAAAGCCGATCCGACAAGTCTCGTCGACAGCGCCCACACGGCAGCGAAATACCTGAAGCAACACGATGTCACACAGACATCCGACCGAGACACGCTCGCGACAGCACTGTTTGAATACAATCGCAGTGAACAATATGTCTCTGACGTGCTCGCCCAATACGATCGTTACCAGCAACACGTCGAGGCGATCGATGCGAACGACCTCGACCTCAAGAAGAAGACACTCGCGTTCTTCCTTCGCATCAGCTCACGTTTGACCAATTAAAAGGAGGCACCACCCATGACACCAGCCGATTCTTCCGAACTCTTGATTGAGGAATCGTCGATCCGCGTCCAGACGACGTTTGATCGAGACAAGACGAAACGCTATTTACGCAGCTATATCTTTGACGACATCGCAGAAGGAACGCACGTCGCCGCTTTAATTTACACACCACGGACGACGGATGCCTTTCTCTCTGGAACGACGACACAACGTGCGTACAATTTGATGAAGAAGTATGTCAGTGATCCCGTCAAACAATATGACATCATCAGTTTGATGCCGGACCTACTTGTCAGCGAGGATCTACCGTTCGCGCAAGCAAGCTTCGATGAGACGAACTATGAGTTCGTCGCGAAGACGCTTGCCGATGTCAAAGCGAAAAATGGCGTCGTCCTCTGTGGCTGGGGGTCTCCTGGTCGTCTGATGCACCACCTGCCGGCATATGAGGAACTGTTTGATCAATATGCTGACATCCTTTATTGCTCCGGCATCACGAACAAAGGGGAACCGAACCATCTACGCTTGACGATGGACGATAGCCCGATGATCACGTATAACGACATGAAACAAAAAGCGAAAAAATTGCGTCGTAAATAAGGGGCTCCAATAGAAAGGGTCATCGAAACCGTTTGTTTCGATGACCCTTTTTTCATTGTTCGACTTCACTTAAAACGCGATGATCGTTCTGCCTAGATGATTTCCTTCTTTCAAGTCCTTGATCGTTTTTGGAACCTCTTGAAGAGAAATCTCGTGCACAAGCGCTTCAAGCGCGATGTTCCATTCCTGTGCCAACTTCTCCCAAACGGCGTGTCGCTCCGCTAATGGGACGTTAACTGAATCGATTCCAAGGATGTTTACTCCTCTTAAGATAAACGGCAATACCGTCATTTCTAGATCAATCCCGGCTGCGTTCCCACACATGCTCATACTGCCTCCGTAGGCAAGCCGCGGGAGTAACGCAGCAGCAACCTCACCACCGACTGTATCCAAGATATAGTCATATTGTTGTTTTTCCAAAGGTTTCTTTGTTGTTGAGACATCCTCCGCATGTATGATATCGCCTGCTCCAAGAGTTCGTGCGATCTCTTCCTGATGCTCTTTTCTAATCATCCCGGTGACGTTACCATAACCTGCCTTACGCAACATTCGAAGTGCTAGACTCCCGACGCCTCCCGTAGCACCTGTCACTAAAATACGTGGATCCCCATCGATATGCATGCCATGACGCTCCAACGCTAGAATGGATAATGCTGCCGTAAATCCAGCCGTACCGATGACCATCGTTTCCTTTAAAGACATTCCAGATGGCACGGGTACGACCCACTCCTTCGGCACTCGAACATATTCTGCGAAACCACCCGTATGCGACATCCCCATCGCAAATCCTGTCACGAGCACTTCTTGTCCGGTGGAAAGAGAAGTGTCTTCAGTCGCGACGATCGTTCCACTTACATCGATTCCCGGAATCATCGGATAATCGCGAATGACGCCTCCCTTTTTTTGTACCGCTAGCATATCCTTATAGTTGATCGACGAATACGCCACTTTAATCAGGACTTCACCTGGCGATAATTGATCGATCCCGACTTCCTCTATACCAAAACGAACTCCTGCATCCATCTCCCGAACGACGATCGCTTTAAAAGACTCCATCGAACTCCCTCTTTTCATTCGCCGAACGAATCATTCGGTCACAAAATAATTACACCACAAAACTTAGCATGGTACTATTAAGATGTCAAACTGGAGGAGATAGTATGGAATTAACTGAATGCATCAACTTTTTATTAAGCGTCAGTCAAAATAAAGTCTTCAAGCAATTCAGCAAGGAGCTAGATCAATATCATGTCACGCCGGCACAATACGGTGTCTTAAACTGCCTGTGGAAGCACGATACGTTAGCCCCAAGAAGAATCGCAGAAATGTTACATTTAGAACCGTCTACCGTTTCCGGAATCTTGGACAAAATGCAGCAAGCAGAACTGATCGATCGGTCCGTCGATGTCACCAATCGCAGAAATGTCTTAGTGCGTTGTACTCAAAAGGCAGTCGCACTACAAACTGACATTGAGGCGACAGTAGCAGAATTAAATCAATCGCTGACGCAGCATGCTTCACGGGAAGAACTAGACATCGTCAGACAAGTCTTGATTGGAATCATTCAACAGGACAACAAAATGCAGGATACGTCAGTCGCTGAATGATCTGCCTTCTTTTCGATAAATAACAAAAGCTTCCGGATGTCCATTAATCGTAATGGGACATCCAGAAGCTTTTTAGAGTTAATTGAGCATCAACTCAAGCAGACAGTCGACGAGATCCTTCTCGAGTTCGAGTGCTTGCAACTGGTGCATCATGTTGACCGGGTCAAGCTTTTGTGACAATAGACGGTACAATTGATCCTTCAGGTCATAGCTGATTTCCGCTTGGTCGAGGAACGCATACAACCGGTCCATCTTGTTCTCGTTCGTCGAGATCTCGACTTGAAGCGACAACGTGATCGTCTCCGTCACTTCACCCAGTTCGACACGAAGTGACTGCGTCGCATGATCATAGACGCCGGTGACACTTTCCCCGTCGCGCTGGACGTAACCTTCGCGGACCCCACGTAAAATCAATGTGATCGACCGATTTTCCGGTAGCAAGTCACGATGTCCAGTCGGTGCAGCGATCGTCAGTTCACGCGCTTCCCAGTCGAGCGCGAATGTCGTCTCAACATTGACGCCATCGCGGTGTGCGACCCCTGTGCTGTCGTCTTCGAACAACGTAAACCGGTTCGAGGCTCCCGGGAAGACGACAACTTCGAGATCGTCTGGATTATGCAATGCATTCGACTGTTCGAGATGACGACCGAGTGGGACGATTGCACCGGCTTTCGCAAGTACGCCTTGGTCTTCGAGATAGCGGAACAGACGGATTTGTTTGCCACCTCGATACCGGTGCCCATTGAAGAAATCGAACCATTCCCCTTCTGGCAGCCATGCAGTCGAAGCCGTCATGTGCAGTTTCCGATGCATCGGCGTGACCATTGGCACGACGATCAATTCCGTTCCGAAGTAAAACTGATTCGGGACGTTGTATGCTTGATCGTCTTCTGGATGCTCATAATACATGGGTGAGACGAGGGGCAAGCCGTCAAAGTGATTGCGGGCATTCATCGTGTAAATGTACGGCACAAGCTGATGCCGGAGTCGTAAATATTTCTTCATAACGTTCGCCGCATCGGTCGAATAGCGCCATGGTTCCTTCCCATTGAAGATGCTCATCGTACTATGCAGACGCATGATTGGACTGAAGACACCGTACTGGAGCCAACGTGTCGATAACTCGTCATCTTTTTCCCCGCGCTGGTGACCCCCGATATCATGACTCCACCAGCCGTAGCCAATGTTCGACGCTGTCGCCGTGAAATACGGCTGGAATTGGAGCGATGCCCATGAGATGATCGTATCGCCCGAAAACCCGACCGGATAACGGTGACTTCCGGGTCCCGCGTAACGTGAGAAAATCAACGGTCGATTACCATCGCGGGCGATATCAAGCGCGTGATAATGATTGAGCATCCAGAGCGGATCAAGCCCTTTCATCTTCGAGTTCGCGCCCTGCTGCCAGTCGATCCACCAGAAGTCGACGCCATCCGCCTCGTGCGGATGATGCAGCTTCGTGAAGTAGTTCTCAATGAACGTCCGGTCCGAAAAATCAAACGGAATCCGGACATCCGATTCGGGATCAACGCCCATTGCGACCGCCATCGCCTCGTATGCTTCCTCAAACCCACGCACCCCGTCCGCTGGATGCAAGTTAAGCGTGACCATCCTGTCGTCGTCCTTCAACCACTGCAAGAAGCCGCGTGGATCCGGGAACAAATCACGGTTCCACGTATAACCCGTCCAACCGCTCCCGTACCGTTCCGGGATATCGGTGACGTGCCAGTCCATATCGATGACACTGACCGAGAATGGAATGTCTTCTGTCTTGAAGCGCGTCATCAAATCCTTGTATTCCTTCTCACTATAACGCCAGTAGCGACTCCACCAGTTGCCGAGTACCTGACGTGGTAACATCGGTGTCGGTCCTGTCAGGTGGTAGAAGTCACGCAATGCCTGTTTGTAGTCGTGACCGTATCCGAAGTAGTAGATGTCATGCGTACCGGAGCGTCGCGGTTCAACGAAGTGGTCTTCCGTCAGGACGAAAGCGTTCGAGTCGTCGATCGCTGCGTAACCTTGTCGGGAGACAATTCCTTCTTCGAGTGGGATGACACCGTCCGCATGGTCAAGCGTCCGTGCCGTTCCTTTTAACGTCCGGAGCGGTCCGCCGAACGTATAGCGGCTGTAGTAGGTACTGAAGTTCCCTAAGACATCGATATAGAGCGTGTTCGCAGCGAACGGTCCCTTCGTATAATGCAGATGGACGTGCTCGGTGATGATTTGCAATTCTTCCTCGTTTTCGACGATGCGGTAAGCAGGTACCGGAAAATCACGATTGAAGACCGTTTGGGTCGGTCGATCCTCGAACTGTCCATCCGCCGCGTACTCAAGTCGGATCATCCGACTCGTCAAGACCGTGAAACGGTAGACATCTCCTTGGATGATGGCGTCTGGTCGTGCTTGTGGTTTCATGTCGCGCGTGTAGAAATGGGATTCATCAATTGTTCGCATACGGGTTCGGGACTTGCGCCCCTTTCACTTCCTTCCAGGCTAAGTAGTGTGCAACCGATTACACATCTAGTGTATAAGAGTTCATGTTCCCACTTCAAGGAAGAATGAACCAAAAAAACGTCCCGCACCTGAAAATCGATGCGGAACGTTGCGTCATAATAAAGGTGAAATCAAGCGCGAGAGCGACTCAAAAATGCGGAAGCGAAGCGGACGTTTGACGTAATCGTTCGATGATAACTGAATCGAGACATCGAAATCAGCGATAAAGTCACGCTCGAGTTGTTCCGTACTTTCTGTGTCGTACAAGAACGCCATCAGTTCATAGTTGAGGATAAAACTGCGAATATCCATGTTTGCCGTTCCGACGGCACCGATCTTCCCGTCGACGAGAAACAGTTTCGCATGGATGAAGTGACGGTTATACGTGTAAATCTTGACGCCGTCCTTCAGAAGTGGTCCGAAGTAGGACCGGGTCCCGTAATAAGACGTAAAACTATCGCCTTTTCCCGGTGTCAAGATACGGACATCGAGTCCGGCACGTGCTGCTAGTCGGAGCAACGTCATCGTCTCATTGTCCGGAATCAAATACGGTGTCGCAATCCAGATCGAACGTTGTGCCGCGATGATTGCGGCAATCAAGGCATTGCGAATCGCGGGATCCTTTGACGTCGGTCCGCTCGTGACGATTTGGATCGCCCCGTCTGACGTCACATCATGTTTCGGGAAGTACTGGTGGATCGACTCATCCCCTGCAAACGTCTCCCATGTGTCACTCGATTCAATTTGGGCATAGATCCAGTCGTCGAGGAACGTCGCTTGTAATTCCTTGACGGCGCGTCCTTCAAGCCGCAAATGCGTATCACGCCAAAAACCGAACTTCTTACTCTTACCGTCGTACTCATCCCCGACGTTCAATCCACCGGTGAAGCCAACTTTTCCATCAACGACGATGATTTTCCGGTGATTGCGGAAGTTCGCCGTGAAGATGAACAAGGGACTTGAGATTGGGTCATAGGCTGCGATATGCGCTCCCGCGTCGCGTAGCGGGCGCAAGAAGTTCTCACCGAGCATATAACTTCCGAGTCCGTCATACATGAATCGAACCGTCACACCGGCTTCGAGTCGCTCGATCAATGCTTCCCGGATCGCTTTACCTGTCTCATCGTTCCGATAGATGTAGTACTGGATGTGGACATGATGCTGTGCTTGACGAATCGCGTCAAGGATCGCCGGAAACGTCTCTTCTCCATTCGTCAGAATGTCGCTTGCCGTATGAACGTCCACCCCGCCGCCACCGAAGTTACGAATCGTGTTCGCAAGCTTCAAGTGATTCGATGGCAACCCACTGACAGCAAGCGACCGAACTGGACGAATCGCTTGCTTGAGCAATTTCCGTTCGTCATGCGAACGACGATTCCGGCGCCGGCGCCGTGGATTTCGACCGAACATCAACCAGATGATGACTCCGAGAATCGGTAAGAAAATTAGAACGAGAAACCAAGCGATCGTTGATTCTGCGGTCCGGTTCTCGATGAAGATGATCATGATGACAGCAAGCGGCACGACCGTCGCTGAAATCGTTAAGACATAAAATAAATAGCCGAGTTGATATAGTCCCCAAATGATACCACCGGCGACTAAAAATACGAGTGCGAATTGTAAAATCCGGTTACGCACAGACCTTCCTCCTTCAATTAACATACCTTCACTAGTATTCTTTCCCCATTCACTATGAAAATATAACAAAAAAGAGAAACCGCAGATACGGTTTCTCGAAAGATTGACCTCTTATAAAAATGTTTCTTCGTACATCTCGCGACCAGGGATTGGATCATTCAGTGACGCCCAATCCGTTTCGTGTTCCCGGACGAGACACGCATCAAATAGCGCTTCGAGCTTCTCCTGTTCCAGTCCGATGCCGATCAAGACAAGCTCGGTCCGTCGATCCTCATCTGATGCAAAACGACCAGCGTATTCCATGTTTGACGCATATCCTGCCTGATGGAACAATAATGCCATCTCAGGACGTGTCGCAAGGAACAAGAAGCCTTTCGCCCGGACGACTTCTTGCGGCCAGTCTTCAATCAAGGCTAACAAGCGCTCAGGATGGAACGGCACGTCGCGCTTGTAGACGAACGAACTGATCCCGTACTCTTCCGTTTCCGGAATATGTTCTTCCGCATTCAACTCGCGGATCCAACCGGCACTCGCTGCCGCTTGTTCAAAATCAAATAGATCAACGTCTAAGATCTCTGCCGGATCGACTTCACCATAAGTCGTCTCAATCAAGCGGGCAACTGGATTTAATACCTTTAGATAGCCGATGACGGTATGGCGTTCTTCTGGAGTCAGACGATCGACTTTGTTCAAGACGATGATGTCCGCGAACTCGACTTGATCGACGAGTAGGTCAACGACTTCACGCACGTCTGTCTCATCGACGGCCTGTTTCCGCTCAATCAACGATTCACCAGACTCGAAGTCCTTCAGGAAACGGTACCCATCGATGACCGTGACCATCGCATTGATTTTCGTGACTTGTGATAAGTCGATGGCACTGTCCGGATCTTCGTACGTGAAGGTCTGGGCGACCGGAATCGGTTCCGAGATACCACTCGATTCGATGACGATACCGTCAATATCGCCTTGGTCGACGAGGCGTTTGACTTCAAGCAAAAGATCATCGCGTAACGTGCAGCAAATGCACCCGTTCGAAAGTGTGACGAACGACTCTTCCGTTCGCGAGAATCCGCCTTGCTCAATCAATGCCGCGTCAATGTTGACCTCACTCATATCGTTGACGATGATCGCGAGGCGGCGCCCTTCGCGATTATGTAGTAAATGGTTCAATAGTGTCGTTTTACCGGATCCAAGATATCCAGATAAAACGGTGATCGATATCGGTTGCATCATCATTCATCTCCTAAAACGTAATCGTTACGTTTTATAGAGTAACCGACTTTTCACCTGACGTCAATCGTAATGATTTCGATTTATTTTGTTCCCTAAAAAAAGCCGATAAGCATCGACTCAAGGAGTAGACCGGGCTGACTCCAAAAAAATGACGCATCTTCTCACGCCCTTTCCTCAGGCGAGACACAAGCCAGTTATCCTGCTTCCTTCAAGCAGGAAAGCGGGTCT
>NZ_DGYQ01000047.1:0-14055 GCF_002396765.1 Exiguobacterium sp. UBA5002 | reverse complement strand
GTTCAGTTTTCAAAGTTCGTCCGCGCCTGTTTTGGCGACTCAATTAGAATACCAAGTCTGAAACAAGAAGTCAACAACTTTTTTGAAATTGTTTTTTACTTGTTTGCCGTAAGCGCTCGTCCTCTTAAGGACATGAATTAATATATCACGATAATTAGACATGTGCAACTACTTTATTAAAATAACTTATAGTTTTTTTAGAGCATGTAAAAACCGCAGACAAGAATGGCTGCGGTTTACTTCATCATCAATGAGACGCGTCTTCTTTTTGCTTCGCTTATATAGAAGAAATACAGTGATTCCGCTAACTTCATTTGTGCTTCTAAATCACCATAGTCATCATAGCTGATCTCTAAGAGATGACGCTTCATCAAATAATCTTCTTTTGCTTTTGCTAATTCTTCTAACAAACGCTCGTCGTACTCACTGCGAATCTTCTTTCGAAACCAACTCATAGTTCGCGACGTCCCTCCATTGCACGAGATAACGTCACTTCATCTGCGTATTCAAGATCTCCACCAACCGGAAGACCATGAGCGATCCGAGTGATCCGAATACCCGTCGGTTTTAAGAGACGCGATAGATACATCGCCGTCGCTTCTCCTTCGATATTCGGATTGGTTGCTAAGATGACTTCCGTAATCGCTTCGTCCGCTTGAAGACGTGTCAGTAGACTAGATACATTGATATCCTCTGGACCGATTCCTTCCATTGGACTGATCGCTCCATGTAAGACATGGTACAACCCTTGGTAATCTCGCATCTTTTCCATTGCAATGACATCCCTTGAATCTTGGACGACACAGACGATCGTACGGTTTCGGTGTTTATCTGTACATACATAACAAGGATCTTGATCCGTGATATTCCCGCAGACACTACAGTAGGCAATGTCGCGCTTCGCACTGACCAATGCCTTTCCGAACATCAAGACATCGTCCTCTTCCATATCAAGAACATGAAACGCTAGACGAACTGCTGTCTTCGGACCAATCCCAGGTAGTTTCATAAAACTTTCGATCAAACGACTAATCGCTTCAGGATATTGCAAGTGGTTTCCTCCTACGAATTAAAACATTCCCGGCAGATTCATACCTTGTGTGAATTTCCCCATTTTACTTGCTACGAGTTCATCGACCTTCTTCAAAGCATCGTTCGTTGCAGCCAAGACGAGATCTTGAATCATTTCAACGTCATCTGGATCAACGACTTCTTCTTTAATGATGACATCTACGATATTTTTATGACCATCTGCGACGACTGAGACCATTTCGCCGCCTGCTGTACCTGTCACTGTTAAGTCTTTTAGTTCTTCTTGTGCTTTCGCCATATCCTTTTGCATCTTCTGCATCTGTTTCATCATATTGTTCATGTTTCCCATTCCGCGCATCTGTATTCCTCCTCGAATTTAATCTTCGAACTCTACGATATCACCAAAACGACCAAGCGTCTCGGACAATAACTGATCGCTCTCCGATTCTTGTTTTGTTTCCTTCTCTTCTATACTACTACTATTTCGCTTAGCAACAAACTCTGCCTTCAGTTCATGCCAATCCTTTGAGAGAATCGCTAAAATTTCGCGTTTGACGCCACATACTTCATACAATGCTTCTTCAATCACGAAACGTGTTCGTTCATTCGTCATGACCTGCTCAAAGTGCCATCCTTTACCGTCATCGAATTCAATCAGCAACGTATCCGCTGAACAAAGAACCGGTTTACTCTCATGGAGTAACGAGTAGATGGGGCCATCTTCTTTTAAAATCCATTTTAAGATGTGATCCCAGCGTTCTTGAATCTCGCGCAATTGCGCTTTCTCTGCTCGCTCTAGCATTTGGCGAATCCGCTCTTTGGCGATTCGAACGGTTGGTCGTCCTTGTTTCCGCTTCGGTTGCGCTTGTGGTGCAACCGCTTCTTGTGCTGGAACACCATTTGACTTCCACTGGTGCATCTGTTCTTTCATTTCGCGGACTTCCTGTTGCAACGATTGGACGATCTGTCCCGTCGTTCTCCCTTGTTCCGCGATTTGAATGAAGGCAATCTCAACGAGTACTCGCGGATGATTCGTCAATCGCATCTGTTGTTGGCAGTCATGTAACTGATCAATGATCGTAAAACACGTCTCCGCTTCAATCGATTCAACGAATTGTTTGAACTCATCCGTCGGGCGCGCACGCTCTAGCAAGTCGACAGCTGTAGGAGAGGCTTTCAACAACAACGTGTCCCGGTAAAAGAAGACGAGATCCTCCACGAAACGTTTTAGATCTTTTCCCGCTCGTTGCATCGTCTCAAGCGTCTGTAACAACTGATCGACTTGATGTTCATGTAAGGCACGGGCAATATTCAATAACGCTTCATCTTCTACTGCCCCTGTTACTTCAAGAACAGCCGCATCGTTCAAATCACCGTTCGAAAAAGCAACCGCTTGGTCGAGTAGACTCAGCGCATCACGCATACCACCATCCGCCGCTCGGGCGATCAATCGTAATGCCGTATCCGAATACTCGATCGATTGATCTTTTAAGATATATTGCATCCGCTCTACGAGTTGATCGACTTCATGCCGCTTCACATCGAAACGTTGGCAACGCGAGATGATCGTCGCCGGAATTTTATGTGGTTCAGTCGTTGCTAAGATGAAGATGGCGTGCGCCGGCGGTTCTTCTAATGTTTTGAGCAAGGCATTAAAGGCACCTGTCGACAACATATGCACTTCATCAATGATATAGACTTTATAGGCTGCTTCTGAAGGGGGATATTTGACTTTATCCCGGATTTCCCGAATCTCATCTACGCCGTTATTGGAAGCCGCATCGATTTCGAAGACGTCTGGGCTTGATCCTTCCGTGATCGCAAGACACGTCGGGCACGTATTACACGGTTCTTTGACCGGTGCATGCTCACAGTTGATCGCTTTAGCGATGATTTTGGCAAGACTCGTCTTTCCTGTTCCGCGAGGACCCGAAAATAGATAGGCGTGGGACATCCGTCCCTCCATCAATGCATTTTGGATCGTACGGGTGATATGCGCTTGTCCAACGACTTCGTCGAATCGTTGCGGACGGTACACGCGGTATAGTGCTTGATAGGCCAAGTTTGCGCCTCCTCTTTTTAAGTTCCTCATTCTATTTTACCTAAAAAAGTCTACAACCGAAACCGGCTGTAGACTTGTCTTTAAAAATTAAACTGCCGCGCACCATATTCTGAAATATGTTCAACATGCGTTACTCACGCAGCCTGCTCAGTCCAAGCACCCCTACAACACACAGAGAGCACCACTTAAGGCTGCTTCCTTCCGGACCTGACCTGGTTCATGGGTATCTGTTGCGTAGGACTCAAACGTCAACGCTACTTACGTGAGGCAGACCACACCAATCATATCCCTCGACATGGAATTCAGTCTCGCTATAGCGGATTGCGAGTGACAGGGAACCGCTACATCCCCACCTAGCACGGCAAATGGTTTATCGATTTTTAGTGGCACCTTGTTTCAGTGCTTTTTCATTATACTGTTTCATCTGGTGTGATGCAACCCATTGCCCACTTTCGTGCTTTCTTTTTCGCACGTAGTTCCCGAAAGAACGTCGTTAGCATCTCCCCACACTCTTTTTCTAATATACCGCTCGTCAGCTCTGAGACATGATTGAACCGATCGTCTTGCACCAGGTTCATCAGTGTTCCACAACATCCACCTTTCGGATCAACGGCACCAAAGATGACATGTCCGATTCGTGACAGCATGATGGCCCCTGCACACATCGGACACGGTTCGAGTGTCACGTATAACTCGCATCCTTCCAGTCGCCAATTACCGAGTTTTCGGCACGCTTCCTCAATCGCGATCAACTCGGCATGTGCCGTCGCTTGTTGATCCGTTTCCCGGTGATTGTAGCCCGTCGCGATGACTTCATCGTCTTTGACGATGACACATCCGATCGGAACTTCACCGATCGCTTCTGCCTTTTTCGCCTCTTCGATCGCAAGGCGCATATAGTGTTCCTGTCGTTCCATCGATGATACTCCTCACTCTAAAAAAATTCTCCTTTTGAAACTTCAGCAAGTCGTACTTCTTTGTGCTAAAATATAAATTGCACTTTGCTGAACGGAGGGTCATTGTATATGTTCATAACGGTTGAAGGACCGATTGGTGTAGGCAAAACATCACTTGCGAACGCCATCAGTCACCATTTCTCTTTTTCTATGTTACGCGAAATCGTCGAAGAAAATCCCTTTCTTGGAAAGTTCTATGAAGATATCGAAGAATGGAGCTTCCAGACGGAAATGTTCTTCTTGTGCAATCGCTTCAAACAACTCGATGATATCGAACGTCATTACCTCAGTAAACAACGCTCTGTCGTTGCTGATTACCATATCTTTAAGAACTTGATTTTTGCACACCGCTCTCTGAAGGTAGAGCATCTTGAGAAGTACGAACAAATCTATTCGATCCTGACGACAGACATGCCGAAACCGGATGCTGTCATCTACTTGAACGCAAGCATCGACACCTTGATGAAACGTGTTGCGCTGCGCGGACGAGAAATCGAAGAAAACATGTCACGTGCCTATCTCGAACAATTAGCCGAGGATTACGAGACATTCGTCACGGAATACCAATCCAAACATCCGGAAGTCAAAATCATCCGTTTCGACGGGGATGCACTCGACTTCGTCAAGCGGCCGGAAGATCTCGAGTACGTCTTGACGACGATCCGGAACGAATTATATGAAGGAGCGAACCACGCATGAACTTGAAGCTACGCGAACAATACAACATCCCGGCAGATGCCGTCATTACGATCGGCGGTATGGTCGGGATCGGTAAATCAACGATCACAAACGGATTAGCAGATGCCCTTGGTTTCCGGACGTCACTCGAAAAAGTCGATACGAACCCTTACTTGGATAAATTCTATCATGATTTCGAACGTTGGAGCTTCCACCTCCAAATCTATTTCCTCGCTGAACGCTTCAAGGAGCAAAAGCGGATTTTCCAATACGGTGGTGGTTTCATCCAAGATCGTTCGATCTATGAAGATACAGGGATCTTTGCTAAGATGCATTTCGAAAAAGGAACGATGTCTCCAACAGATTACGAGACATATTCAAGTTTGTTTGACGCAATGGTCATGACACCATTCTTCCCGCATCCGGATCTTTTGATCTATCTTGAAGGTTCGTTCGAACAAGTACTAGAACGAATTCGTCTTCGCGGACGTGAGATGGAGCAACAGACACCAATCGAATATTGGGAAGAGATGTACGAGCGCTATACGAACTGGATCAATAACTTCACGATCTGCCCGGTACTTCGTTTGTCGATCGACGAATACGACTTACTGAACGAGCCAGAATCCATCGACCGGATTCTCGCGAAGATTGAAAAGCAGCTTGAAGTTGCTCGCATTGCCAATACACGCTAACTGATCAGATCTGCCTCTTAGGCGGATCTTTTTTGCGCAAAAAAAGGAGACGCGTGTCGCATCTCCCTCGCATTAACCAATTACTTGATTGATTTGTTCCATATGGTGTAGATCATGTTGAGCCATTGCTCCGAGGAACTGACCGATCGTCAGTTCTTTGTCTTTAATGACGACCTTGTCTTGCAGGCGTTCTTCCGGAATCAATTCGACTGCACGGCGCAACAAGTCACGGCTGACTAAAAACTCATCGATCGTCAAGATCCGTTGCTGCTCACGGCTCATCTTCGCCGCTTCTTCATTGACGGCTTGGCTATCTGGTGCGACACGGAATGGTTCACACGCGAGCAAGTACGGGATGCGCTCTGCGACCATGAAGCGATCCCATGGTGATAAGTGACCGATGATCTCAGCAATCGTCCATTTACCTTCTGCATACGATGTTCGCCATGCCTCTTCTGAAATCTGTTCTAAGTCTTTTACATATGTCATCGTCATCGCATAATGCGAAAGCAACGATTCTTTTGTTTGTTCGTTCATTTCGTCCACCTCTTCTTCGTTTTTCACGTAGGCAACCATAGCACGCACGAAGAAATCGATGCAACAAAAAAGCACCTCAGAATTGAGATGCTTTATAAAAAGCGGAGTCGGTGGGATTCGAACCCACGCGAGCCTTGCGACCCCTAACGGATTTCGAGTCCGTCCCCTTCAGCCGGACTTGGGTACGACTCCATGATTATATTTATTTTTGGGTAAAAAAAAAGAAGTGGAGGAGGCGGTGGGATTCGAACCCACGCACGGCTTTCGCCGCCTGACGGTTTTCAAGACCGTTCTCTTAAACCACTTGAGTACGCCTCCAAGCTATAAAACGTGCATGTCGTTGTCAAAAAATAAAAATGGAGGAGGCGGTGGGATTCGAACCCACGCACGGCTTTCGCCGCCTGACGGTTTTCAAGACCGTTCTCTTAAACCACTTGAGTACGCCTCCGTACTTCTTACCAGATCAATGATGACCTGTCTGTTTTCCTGACATTAATTATGATAGCATCTGCCTTTTAACGTGTAAAGACCTTTTCTAAAAAAACTTTTTAAAATACAGAAAGGGGGATTACTCCCCCTTCTGACTTAAGCTTGGATCACTTCAAGACCACCCATGTATGGACGAAGCACTTCTGGAATAACAACTGATCCATCCGCTTGCTGGTAGTTCTCTAAGATTGCAGCAACTGTCCGACCGACTGCAAGGGCAGAACCGTTTAACGTGTGAACGAATTCTGGTTTTGCGTTCGCTTCGCGGCGGAAACGAATCTGTGCCCGGCGTGCTTGGAAATCTTCAAAGTTTGAACAAGAAGAGATTTCACGGTAGACGCCTTGGCTTGGCATCCAGACTTCGATGTCGTATTTCTTCGCAGCCGTGAATCCGAGATCAGCTGTACACATGCTCAATACTTGATACGGCAGTTTCAGCTTTTTCAAGACCATCTCTGCTTGTCCTGTTAACAATTCAAGCTGCTCGTAAGATTCTTCTGGTTTGACGAAACGAACGAGTTCAACTTTATTGAATTGGTGCTGACGGATCAAACCGCGTGTATCGCGTCCGGCAGAACCAGCTTCTGAACGGAAACATTGGCTGTACGCCGCATAGCCGATCGGTAACTGATCTGCTGTTAGGATTTCTTCACGGTGCATGTTCGTCACCGGAACTTCTGCTGTCGGTACGAGGAAGTAGTTCGTCTCTTCGATCTTAAAGGCATCCTCTTCGAACTTCGGCAATTGTCCTGTTCCTGTCATAGAGTCACGGTTGACCATGAGTGGTGGCAAGATTTCTGTGTAGCCGTGCTGATCTTGATGGAGATCCATCATGAAGTTAATCAATGCCCGCTCAAGACGTGCACCCGCTCCGCGGTAAAAGACGAAACGGCTACCTGTTACTTTTCCAGCACGCTCGACATCGACGATTTTTAATTGCTCCATCAAATCCCAGTGTGGGACCGCTTCGAAGTCAAACGCTGGTTTGTCACCGACTTCACGTAAGACGACGTTATCGTCTTCAGAAGAACCGACCGGTACGCTGTCATGTGGAATGTTTGGAATACCGAGGAGAAGTTGGTTCAATGTCGCTTCGACATCACGTAACTCGTCGTCAAGCGTCTTGATCTCATCTCCGACACTACGCATCGCAGCGATCGCTTCGTCCGCGTTTTCCTTATTGCGCTTGAGTTCAGCGATTTTTTTCGTTGCTTCATTTCGTTCTGCTTTCAACACTTCTGTCCGCGCAATCAGTTCTCGGCGTTTCTCATCAAGTGCGAGGAAACGGTTCATGTCCGTCAAGTCCTCTCCTCGGTGCGCTAACTTTTCTTGAATGGCGTCAAAATCTTGGCGTAATCGTTTAATATCAATCATCTGTAATTCCTCCTTTATGTCATAAAAAAAGGCGACTCGTCTCTTTCCGGTATTTCTACCGAAAAGGGACGAATCACCTGGATCCGCGTTGCCACCCTCATTGCTAGACACATCTAGCCAACTTAAGACGCGATAACGGGCGTACCCGCACCTTGTTCGCAAGGTGTGCGATCCGGCTCGATTCAATCCATCGATCTGACTAGTTCACACCACCCACTAGCTCTCTTAACAGTATCGATACATCTACTTGGTCCGTTCATAGCATCTTTATGAGATTAGTCTTACTTTACACCATCGCCTTGGAAGTTGACAAGAGTCGATTGTTGAATCGCTTGTTCAATTTGCTTCGACCACGCTGTCCAAGCGCGGACGAGGCGTGTCGGAACACTCGCAAGTGGAACAGCAGTTGCGCTATACAAATTCACGCGGGGTGTCTCAAATCCTGGTAGATAGATCCCTTCGTCCGCGACCTGCACCGCACCGACGACTTCTTGTTTCGTCACAGGAGCCGTTGTTTTTGAGAAGTCGAACCGTGGTTCCCGCGTCTTCGCTTGTTTTAAGACCGTGACATATAACGAACCGTCCGTGACGACGTCTAGCTTTCGGACGGTTGCCCCTTTAATCGGAAGAACGTCTTTGATCCGTTCGCCTTTTCCGTAATACGTCAATGGCTCAAACGTCGCAAAACCATAGTCGAGTAATTTTTTCGTTTCCTTGAAACGGGCTTGATCGGAATCCGTTCGCATCACGACCGTGACAAGCGTCATATTATCCCGCGTCGTCACACTAGCGAAGCAATAACCGGCTAAATCAGTCGTTCCGGTCTTCATCCCCCGCATGCCGGCATATGCGAATTTTTCCTTCGTCAGCATCTTATTCGAGTTATTTAAGACCTCTCCATCAAGTTTCATCTGTGTTTTGTTCGTCACATCCAGTGCATCCGGGTAATCCTTGATGTAGCGAATGACGAGTAATGCGATATCGGTCGCTGTCATCAAATTCGTTCCTGGAAGGGTCGCATCGACAGCATCTAGACCAGAGGCATTCGCATACTCCGTGTCGTTCATCCCGAACTGTTTTGCTGTCTCATTCATCTTTTCAACGAACGCCGCTTCTGAACCGGCGACAGTTTCGGCTAGCATGACCGCTGCATCATTGGCCGATTTGATGAACGCCGCATTATACATCTCGCGAACCGTGTATGTTTTATCTTTAACTGGAACACGCGCGATTCCGGACGTCTTCGCAAGCTTTAACACTTTTGCACTCGGCGTGATTTTTTGATCCCACGTCAGTTTTTTTAATTCGATTTGTCGTCTGACGAGGTAGAGCGTCATCAGCTTCGTCATCGAAGCAGGGGGCAACGAAACATCCGCTTCCGATTGAAGGAGGATTTTCCCTGTGACCGCATCGGCCATTATGTAAGACTCTGCTTGAATCGAAGGTGCTGCTTGTCCCGCTGTAGGAAATCCTACGACTAGGAGCACACTTAAACAGAGTAGTAAAATTCGTTTCATCGTGTCTCTCCTTCACTCAATCATTCGTTTTACGAATAGTGTAGCACAAAAGAAGCACCTGACAGTAGAACCTATCAGATGCTTCCACGCTTTATGAACGGACGGACTGCCGCTGTTTGATTTTTTGTAAAAAATAGCGGTGCAAGCGATCGTCCTCTGTCAATTCAGGGTGAAACGAACACGCGAGGTGTAATGATGTCTCGACGGCAACGATCTGGTCTTCAACTTTCGCAATCACTCGTGTTCCTTCCCCGACAGACAGAATTAATGGCGCTCGAATGAACACTGCTTCGATTGGTTCCTCAATTCCTTCAACCGGTAGCAATCCTTCGAATGAATCGATTTGTCGACCGAAGGCATTTCGACGGACCGTCATCGAAATCGCGTTGAGATGACTTTGTCCTGCTTCGACAGCGGTTGCGAGTAAAATCATTCCGGCACATGTTCCGAACATCGGTAACGTCGTCGCTTTTTCCCGAAGCGGTTCCAGTAATTCATAGCGTTCGATCAATCGACGCATCGCGGTCGATTCGCCTCCTGGTAAGACGAGTCCATCGAGTCCATCGAGATCGCTCACTTGTTTGACGAGAACGACATCGACACCAAGACCTTCAAGCTGCTGTCGATGTTCACGGACCGCTCCTTGAACATCCAGAATACCGATTACCATCCGCGTGTCGCCATCCGTTCCTCAAACGGCATCGATGTGACATCGATTCCTTTCATTGCTGTTCCGAGTCCTTTGGATAAAGACGCGATCCGTTCAAAATCATCTTTATACGTAACGGCTTCGACAATCGCCCGAGCGACACGTTCTGGGTGTTCTGATTTAAAGATCCCTGATCCGACGAAGACACCGTCTGCCCCTAGGTGCATCATGAGTGCGGCATCAGCTGGTGTCGCGACTCCCCCGGCTGCAAAGTTCACGACCGGTAGACGTCCCTGTGTCCGAATATCACGTAATACTTCGTACGGAGCACCCCATTCTTTCGCAAATGTCATCAATTCATCTGGACTGACATGTAAAATCTGATTCAATTGTGCTTGAATTTGTCGCATATGGCGAACAGCTTCGACGACGTTCCCAGTCCCAGGTTCGCCTTTCGTCCGAATCATCGCGGCTCCTTCTGCGATGCGACGAGCGGCTTCCCCAAGATCACGTGCGCCACAGACGAACGGCACGGTGAACTCTGACTTCAGTAAATGATATTGTTCATCTGCCGGAGTCAGGACCTCACTCTCATCGATGAAATCGACCCCCATCGATTCGAGAACACGTGCTTCGACGATATGACCAATCCGGCATTTTGCCATGACGGGAATCGAGACCGCTCCGAGTATACTTCTTCCGTAATCAACGGATCCGCCATTCGTGCGACGCCTCCGTCACGACGAATATCAGATGGAACACGTTCAAGTGCCATGACTGCAACAGCACCTGCTGCTTCCGCAATCTTCGCTTGTTCCGCATTGACGACGTCCATGATGACGCCACCCTTTTGCATTTCAGCCATTCCACGTTTGACACGATCCGTTCCTTGTTGACGTTCCATATCCATTCCCCCTTGGTTGACTTTCACTCCTTTAGTATACGGAACGTTGACACTTTTAAAAGTATCAGTTTATGATGATTTCAACAGGTCAGTTTAAGAAGAAGGAGTCAGACGAGATGGACATGCTATCATTTCAACTCACGCGCAATCAGGAAAAACCACTTTATGAACAGCTTTATCAACAGATCCGAAATGAAATCATTGCCGGTCGTTTAGCATACGGCACGAAATTACCATCCAAACGAAAACTCGGTCAATTTTTGAACTTAAGTCAAACGACGATTGAGCTTGCTTACCAACAACTCGTCGCAGAAGGATATGTCGAATCCATCTCACGTAAAGGGTACTTCGTTCTTGCCTATGAGGAACTCGCTTACGTCAAAACCTCACCCGTCATCGAACCACGTGTGACTAAAGAAAAACCGATCATCACGTATGATTTTCATCCAAGTAAGATTGAAGGGATCTCTTTCCCATTTGCCCGTTGGCGAAAGTATGCCAAAGATATCATCGATACCGATCACCACCCACTTGTCTCACTCGGTCATCCGCAAGGAGATCTAGCACTACGCGAAGAGATTGCGACCTATCTTTATCATTCCCGTGGTGTCGTCTGTTCTCCTGAACAAATCGTCGTCGGTTCAGGTGTCGAGCAATTGTTGCCGCTCGTCCTCTTCTTACTGGGACGCGACGTCACGTATGGTATCGAGGATCCCGGTTATCATACGACACGCCTCTTACTTGAAAATCATGAACGCATGATTGAACCGATTCGTGTTGATGCGAATGGATTACGAATCGATCAATTACAGGAATCAAACGTCGATGTCATGTATATCACACCAGCACATCAATTTCCGTCCGGTAGCATCTTATCCGTCAACCGAAGACATCAGTTATTAAACTGGGCGGCGATGGATCCGACCCGTTTTATCATCGAAGACGACTACGATAGCGAATTCCGCTACAGCGGTAAATCGATTCCGTCTTTGCACAACATGGACAGCAATCGTGTCATTTACATGAGTACTTTCTCAAAATCACTCATGCCTTCCCTACGGATTGGTTATATGGTCTTACCCGAAGTCTTACGCGCACGGTATCAAACAGAACTATCACACTATACCTGTAGTGTCTCGCGCTTCGATCAAACGATCTTGACGCGCTTCATGAAAGAGGGCGACTTTGAACGACATCTCAATCGGATGCGTAAAGTCTATCGTCGCAAGCTCGACGTCTTAATCCAATCACTTCGCCGGATTCCTGCCTTACGATTGACCGGCGAAAGTGCGGGGCTCCATGTCGTTGTTTCCGTAGCGAACGGGATGACGGAGCAGGAGCTAGTAAGGCGGGCACAACAGCAAGGCATCCAAGTATATGGTCTTTCTCAATACGCCCAGTTACCGCTTCTCTCTGATACGCCTCAAATCGTCCTTGGATTTGCGAGTCTCACTGAGCAAGAGTTGACGGAAGGATTACGATTATTGATGGACGCATGGGACTTGCGTAAATCATCATGAAAAAAGCCTCGCCTTTCTCTACTAGAGAAAGACGAGGCTTTTGTTTACTGACGTGTATAGTTCGATGCTTCTTTTGTAATTTGAATATCGTGCGGGTGGCTCTCTTGCAAACCAGCACCCGTCATACGGATGAACTGTGTCTCTTCACGCAATTCTTCTAACGTTGCAGCACCACAGTATCCCATACCTGAACGAATACCACCAACGAGTTGGTACACCGAATCGCCGAGTTTACCACGGTAAGCGACACGTCCTTCGATTCCTTCTGGAACGAACTTCTTGTCTGCTTCTTGGAAGTAACGATCTTGGCTACCGCGTTTCATCGATGCTTCAGAACCCATACCACGGTACGTTTTGAATTGACGTCCTTGATAGATTTCCATCTCACCTGGGCTCTCTTCTACTCCTGCAAGTAAGCTTCCGAGCATGACAGCGTGACCGCCAGCAGCAAGTGCTTTTACGATATCTCCAGAATACTTGATGCCACCGTCAGCGATGATCGAGACACCATGTTTCCGTGCTTCTGTCGCACAATCGAAGACGGCTGTGATTTGTGGTACACCGACGCCTGCGACAACACGTGTCGTACAAATCGAACCAGGTCCGATACCAACTTTGATGACAGATGCACCGGCTTCAATCAAATCGCGTGTTGCTTCTGCCGTCGCAACGTTACCCGCAATGATTGGTAAGTTTGGATATTCTTCACGAAGTTCACGTACTTTGAGAAGAACACCTTCTGAGTGACCGTGTGCCGTATCGACGACGAGTGCATCGACACCTGCATCGACAAGGAACTTCGCGCGCGTCGAAGCGTCTTTCGTTACGCCGACAGCTGCTGCGACGAGTAAACGTCCGAACTGATCTTTCGCAGCATGTGGATACTGTTCGACTTTTTCGATATCCTTTGTCGTGATTAACCCTTTTAATACACCGTTCTCATCAACGAGTGGTAACTTTTCGATGCGATGTTTGTGGAGAATCTGCTCTGCTTCAGCAAGGGACGTACCAACTTTTGCTGTCACGAGTTCTTCTGTCGTCATCACCGTTTCAATGACAGTCGAGTAATCCTTGACGAAACGAAGATCACGGTTCGTCAAAATCCCTACTAATTTACGCTCTGTTTCGTTATTAACGATTGGAACACCAGAGATGCGGTACTTACTCATCAAATACTCAGCATCGTAGACTTGACGCTCTGGCGTTAAATAGAACGGATTCGTGATGACACCATTTTCAGAACGTTTGACGCGATCGACATGTTCTGCTTGTTCTTCCATTGACATATTCTTATGAATGACACCAAGACCACCTTGACGTGCCATTGCGATTGCCATCGGTGCTTCTGTGACGGTATCCATCCCAGCACTGATCAACGGAATATTAAGTGTGATCCCTTCACATAGCGTGACAGATAAATCAACGTCGCGCGGCAAGACACTCGAACGACGGGGTACGAGTAAGACGTCATCAAACGTCAAACCCTCTTTAGCAAATTTGTTCTCCCACATGTTATCCACTCGCTTTCTCTTTTATAAAAGAATATTGATGTTATGGTAACAAGCAGAGGGTGTCATGTCAATGACTCGACCAATAATCAGAACAGTCTGAAGTTTCACATAACACAAAAAGACCGACCTGC